>NZ_VPBM01000028.1:0-31746 GCF_013418745.1 Acinetobacter sp. YH12126
ATCGTTTGAAGGATAAAAAAAGAATTGGGATTCAGCCCCAGGTTGAAACTTAATACGAGATCAAAGGGGTCAATTTTACTTTGCCATTTGAAAGGTAAAAGGGGTCAATTTTAGAATGCCGTTGACAGAGTCACCTGTTAACAATCCACAAGGACCCAAACAAGGCACAGAAAAAGTCATGCACAGTTCTTTTACACAAGGTGGTGATAATGCTGGGGGCGGTGATGGCATGAATATCTACCGTCAAAAAGCCCCTCCTACAGCCATTCTAAAAGAACGTGATGAAACAGCGGATGTCAGCCAAAATATGTCTTTTCGCTGTATAAACCACACTTGATAAATTCCATTTTGGTTATTTAATTCTAGTGAAGTATCAATCATCTCAATGTTGCTTGCTAACAGCATATCTCTATCAAAAGGACCCGCTCCAATTCAGCTTTATTTTTTCGTGTTTCGGCTTTCCGTATCGGATCTTTATAAACCGAATAATGTTCATGCTAAAATTGAGTATAGTCAGACGTTTCTGAAAGCTTGATAAAACATCTATAGCCCGTTTGCAACAACGGTACAAAACTCTGCGGCTCACAGACATAATGCTTTATTTTTTCGCATCAAATTGAAATCAATAAATAATAAGCTAATACAATGCTTACGTGACTTAGATGTAGGCGTTAGGTGGTAGCCTTATTCAGCCTATTCCCTTAATTTATATTGAAAAATCGAAAGAGCTTTTTATTTATCCATCATTTTAAACATTGTAAATTCAAAATTATCTTTTGCACTGATTTCTTCTGGCCGCTGTAAATTCATTTTATTTTTTCTTATCACATCATCATGCCAAACGGGCAATGGTTTGATATGCAATAAAATTCTTCGCGCCAGAAAGTTACACACATCAAAGGGATAAGAAAACAATGCTGGAACCCAATTATTGTGATAAATGATCCGAAATGACTTCCAGGTCTCTTTCCAACTTTCTTTTGCACCTTGAACATTTTGACAATAAGTCAGTTGAGTAAAAGGATCAATGGTACCGTACATAGGGTGCGGTTTCGGATAAAGCTCTTCTGGTCCTTTCATCATAAAATGACAAATAAAAGTCCATAAACCTTGAGTACGGAATATTCCAATCATTGGAAAGCCAATCACAAAGGTATGTTTTAGGATGCCGTCTTCGATGATATGTGCCCGAAGCTCTCGTAATGGAATGCCAGACAACCCAAAACTACTGCCCATAATATAGACCACATCCGTCCATTTTTTTTCTATATATTCTTGATCATTGATATAGAAAAATACCTTGCCTGTTTTTCGGTTAAAAAGAATAGGTTTACAAATAGGCTGTTTATGATCATATTTAAAGTAAGGATTTAAAAATCCTATAAGTGGAAAAGCAAGAATTCCCAAAATTAAGAACATAAAAAAAATGGAAAATCCTAAATCACCCTCTCCTGTAGTAAAAATAAAATATATAAAATAAAAAGAGATTAAAAAGATAGGAAGAAGTAAAATTAAAATACTTACTCCTTTTCCCAACCTCGCATAAGATTGATCGATTAATTCAATATAATCATCATTCATTTTTAAGAATGACCAATTATGATTTTTTTTAGAATCATTATCTGTCGTCAGTAGAATATCTCCTTCTTCTAATTGAGAGAAAGGAACATCTTGTTTAAATACATCATAGCCAAAGACATGTTTTTTGATTTTACTTTTCATTTTAATGATATACCGACTTTAGTCCCAACATTTGTTGCTGAATAGTATCAAACCTTTTAATACTCTGATCCGTTGATAATAAACATTTACGAATCCATTTTTGGATATCATTATCTTGCTTGGGCAGAATATGTAATTAAAGATAAAATAGACTTTATCATTTCTTATCAGAATAATCCTCAGGATAAGGATCATCTTTAATAACTTTTCGATAATCATAAATAGATTCTAAAATTAATTTCTCTGATGTATCTTCATGTCGTGCAGTAAATAGATATATTTCTTGAGGATTTTTAAAGCCATACAAGTCAAAAATTTTTTCTGAGTTTTCACTGAGATATATTAATGAATTTGTAGAACTTTTTATAATGTACATAAAAATAAAATATAAGATAAAATACCCAAAAAACCAAATTGAGATATTTTCAACTGAATAATCTCCAGGTAAAATAATCCAAATAAAAATAGTAATCAAAACAGCTAAGGCGAACCAAATATAGCCTCCTTTCTTAACCGACGAATGAAACTTTTTCACAGATGACCCCATTCCAATCTGCATATGCAGTAAACCTGTTTTTGGACTAAGTACTGAACATAACTCGTATACATTGGGTTCAATTTGCTTAGCAATACAAATGACATATTCATTCTGTTGTAATAAAACACGATGAAATTGGCCAACGCATATCTTTCCATTAATTTTCATAACAAGAGTTTCGATATGCAAACGTGACTGAGAAGCCAAAAATACACTTTGTGTTCCCAAAGTAACATTGCCTGCTAAGGTTCCAAGAATTGCAGATGAAGCTATTAATGAGTCTCCCTTTCCACCTAGAGCATTTAATACACCCTGATAAACTTCTAACTCTCTAATATAGCCTTCTAATTTAATCATATCTTCTCTATACATACTTATAAGCTCACAACAGCCTTAGCAAACTCTTGATACTCTTCATCTTCATTTTTAAAAGGCGTCTCTTTACTATTTGCTTTCCTAAAAGGTGTTTTTTGACACCAATCTTCTAAAGCATCGTCAGACCCATTTTTTAGTTCTATTTGGCTTTGTTGCACAAAGATTTCATAACTATATGATTTTAAAGGTTTTGATTATTTTTGATCCAAAATTAAATTTATTTAAATCAGATACTTACATATTTATGCAACAAAGCCGTTCTATTTCAACAGCAACCAGACTTAATGTTATTACATTCAAACCAGCAATCACACGTACACTCATTAAAAAGCCATGACTGCATGTTGCGACAGTTTTATTGTCACATTTTTAAGTACAGCTGAACCCAGATGTGGCGCAACAGCACTAACAAGAAGACCAATCTGTCCAACGGTAAGTGCTAAACTTGATAAAAATCTACCTGACAACTAAATTGGTCCGCATATAACAAAGCTTTCATCAAGCGAAGAAATATTTCAATCTGGTTTGATCCTAAGACCCAATGGTATGCGTAACCACAAAGTTAGCACGGACGAAATCAAACTTATTCCGATACAGCGATTCAATGCTATTTTAATGATCAAATCTCTATTCCACCTTACTTTACGCATGGTCACAGGCTTTGCTAAAGCCTAATTAAACTCTGTGGCTGAGCAGCCCCGAATATCAGTGATATTTGTACTCTACCCTTTGTAGACGACTAAAGCATATGGATATTGTAATAAGCTATCAGAAAAGTCGTAGTGGGTTACACTTACTCATCGACTCTACGAGTTTAAAATTTTTAGGTAAAGGCGAATGGAAGCGTAAAAAGCATCAGCCTGAATAACGTCGGCAATGGCATAAACTGCATATTGGTATTGATGCTGAAACGCTTCAAAGACGTGCTGTTCAGCTTACGAAAAATAATGTCAGTGATTCACAAGTACTTAGTGATTTTCTGGAACAAATACCACTAGATGAGGGAATAGATTCTGTCTATACCAATGGGGCGTACGACACGAAGTGCTGCAGACAAGTGAATTTAGATCGTCAAGCACATGCAGTGATTCCACCTAAGAAAAATGCAAAACCATCGAAAGATAAAAAGCTAGCTCGCTAGAGCGAAATAAGTTACTTCAAACGGTTAAACATTTAGGCAGAACTCTATGGAAAACTGTCAGGCTATCACCGTCGCAGTTTGGTGGAAACCAAGATGCATTGCATCAAATAATTAGGAGATAAGCTGACGGCAAGATATTTTCAAAGTCAGGTTAATGAAATTTATGTGCGTGTGGCAGTTCTGAATAGGTTTACGGAATTAGGTAGACCTCACACCCAAGTTGTTACTAAATTTAAATGGATTGGGGATAACTCACCCTTTGAAGGTTTATGCATCAAAGCCTTTTACAACAAGGAATAGCCATTTCTGAAACCTGCTCAAGAATATCTAATATTGAAAATCTAAAAAATATCTATTGAGATACAAGCTCAAGACTCAATAACAAAACCACATTAATATCTTTTTACTATTAATTAAACATAATTATTATATAAAATATATGGTATTAATAAATCAACTATGGGCCTATAAATTTCGGCCAATATTAAGACTCAACCTGTTCAGGCTTTCTTAAGTCCAAATAAAACTCAATAATTGACCAAATAACAATCAAAGCAAACATAGCAACAGCGAATAACACAGCAGTTAAATAAATCATGCTTGAGTTCTCCGTTAGAAAACGAGTTAAGACCAACAGGTTAAAAGTTTTAACCTACGACAAAAGTCTAATAAGAATTTCTGACGGTGCCTAGCCATATTTAGCAAATTTTTAAGAGTATTTTTATCTATGATGATAGCTTTGCTATATAAAATTTAACCGATTTATTGCTAAAAAGTATAATTTTTCAATCCGCCCTTCTTATTCCGATTTGAAATATCTGCACAATTCATATCAAAGCTCACTTAAATCCTCTTGACTCATGATCCAAACAAGCAGAAATTACACCTTTTTAAAATCACCGTATCACCGACTATGTTGAAAAAGTTTATTGGCGAATCTGCATTTAAATTGGCAGGCTGGAAATACCACGTAGAACCTGATGTTTTAGAAAATAAACAAGTGATCGTCGGCTTTGAACACACCTCAATGATGGATGCTGTTCTTTCACTGGCCCTTTGCCAAATTTACGACATTAAAATTCACACGCTGATTAAAAAAGAACTCTTTAAAGGTCCATTTAAACCTGTTCTTGAAGCGATTGGCGGTATTCCTGTAGACCGTAAAGCCAATAAAGACATCGTGACTAAAATGGTTGAGCATTTTGAAGCTAGCGAAAAATTTAATTTAGTCATTGCTCCAGAAGCGACCCGTGCAGTACGTGGTGAAACACGAAAACCAATTCGTACAGGCTTTTGGTATATCGCTAAAGCAGCAGGTGTGCCGATTGTATTAATGTATGCCAACTCAAAAACCAAACAAGGTGGTATTTTCGGCAAGATTTACCCGACTGAGCTCGATCACGATTTAGCCTTAATCAAGCAGCTCTATAAAGATAAAGTAGGTTTAGACATCGTGATCCCTGAACCTAAAAATAAAGACTAAGCGCCATTCATGTTTTAACGAAATACGTATTTAAAGATATAAATGTCACGTGCTCCATGCATTGTGCATTTATATCTTCCTTTTATAAAAAGATCGAACTTACTCTTTCAGCCCGATTCTCATCATAAGAAAAATTACAGTACGAGTGTTTTGACATTTCTCATTATTTTCTCAAATTTGGATATTTTTTTTTCAACTACACATTTCCTGAAATCCAGTACTTTCACACAAAAAAGCCATTATGGTAGAATTTGCTCAATTTGATAGGCATAAGGCCAATCTACAAGGAGCATATTTCGCATGGCGGGTCATTCCAAGTGGGCTAATACTAAGCATCGTAAAGCAAAACAAGATGCAAGCCGCGCTAAAGTATTCACAAAATTTATCCGTGAAATCGTGACAGCTGCACGCTTAGGCGGCGGTGATGTAGCGTCTAACCCACGTTTACGTGCTGTTGTTGAAAAAGCATTAGTTGCAAACATGACACGTGACACCATCAACCGTGCGATCCAACGTGGTGTGGGTGGTGAAGAAAATACCGATCTAAAAGAAGTAACCTACGAAGGATATGGCGTTGGTGGTGTTGCGGTCATCATTGAAACAATGACGGATAACTTGAACCGTACTGTTCCTGACGTTCGTCATTGCTTCTCGAAAACTGATGGTAATTTAGGTACTGCAGGTTCAGTGGCTTATATGTTTACTAAACGTGGTGAGATTACTTTTGAAGATGTTTCTTTAGAAGATCAAATCATGGACATCGCTTTAGAAGCTGGTGCTGAAGATATTGAAGTAGATGAAGATGAAATTCTAGTTATCACCACACCTGAAAATTTCGGTGAAGTTCAGGATGCGCTTGCAGCAGCAGGTTTAAAATCTGATAACGCCGAAGTGGTCATGAACCCTTCAACTAAAGCGTTAATTTCAGATATCGAACAAGCGAAAAAAATCATCAAAATGATTGATATGTTTGAAGATCTAGACGACGTTCAAAACGTGTATACCAACGTTGAATTCACCGATGAAGTAATGGCTGAGTTAGAAGCTCTATAATTCAATCGACTGAAGTATAAAACGCACCCATCGGTGCGTTTTTTATTGTTAAACTTTCAACTGTTTCAATCTAGATTGAGAGCTGTATTTAAACCTTATTTAATAGGCCATTACAGTTAAAAACATTATATTGTTTAATTACAAAGCTTGAATGTAATGCAACCACATGTTCAATTTTACCAATACGTTTGAGTAAAATTTCACTATAGTTTTCCATATCTCGTGCAACGACTTCCACAATAAAATCTGCAGACTGCCCTGTCACTAAAAATGCATTGATGACTTCCGGAATACTTTCTAATTCTTCTAAAAATTTAGCAAAGGTATCTGTATCATGCTTACTCAAAGACACCTGCAGCAGTACATGCAAACTAAAGCCCAATTTTTGATAATTAATTTCACGTTTCAGACCACTGATAATATTGTGATCAATCAATTGTTTGATCCGACGATGAACTGAACTGACCGATAAATTCACCCGCTCTGACAGTTCATTTAAATTGACATCTTCATGGGTCAAAATTTCTAAAATTTGTTTATCAAAACGGTCTAGTTCCATCAGTCTACTCCAGCCATTTTTGAAAACAGTGCTGATGATCCAGATTCATCAAACACCTGTTGTCATTTTCAATGTTATTTTAAGTTTTAAAATCAGCATTTATGTGCAAGTTTTCTCATGTATAGCATGATTTATTAAAAATAATAAAGCTCATATGCATTATGAACATAATAATTTGCATATATATCGTGTTTAAATGAATGTTTTTTCATCAAAGTTTAGTTTTTATATTCTAAATAACGTCTTTAGACAAGCTACCAATAAAGCTTCTCAATGCATTCCATTGATCTGAATAAATCAATTTCAGATAAAAGGGAAAGATATTTTATTTATATTTTTCAATTTTTTATTTTTACTTTATTTTTCAATGTGCGCTCTATGTCACATTTCTTTTTTTTCACTTATTTACTTGGTTTGGTAATTACATTAAAAAATAGCGGCGGTTCATAAATATACAAAAAAACAAAAACGGAAGAATAAACATGGCAATTAAATCACTGAGTTCACTCAGCTCAAAATTAAGTTCTGTACTAAGTCCTTCCCTACAGCTCAGTACAATTAGCAGCACGGTCAGTAACCTACTTAGCCCGCTTAAACCTACAACCAATATCACGGATACGCTGACAGGATTATTGGGTAATTTAGGTGGCACAAAATCTTTTGATTTTAGCCCACTGACTAAATCGCTTCCGCAAGTGATTAGCACGATTCAAAGTCTTACATCCAATAACGGTTCAAATTCGGATGCACTCAAGACTTTGATGACAACACTGCAACCGCTCCTACAAAATTTAGGTGGCAACGCTGGCTCAACAGAGATGAATCAGTTGGTTCAATCCTTACCTACCATTGTCAACAGCTTGCAAAGTTTACTGAGTAGCACCAATAATCAAGGTAATCTTCCTGACAATATTAGCAGTGCTGTAAATGCCATCAAACCATTGCTTGCTATGCTTGGAAGCGCAACTGGGTCAACGGATTCAACGCAAATTATCAATACACTCAGCCAAGTTTTAGAATATGCGCAACCCATTATTCAGATGATTGGGAGCTCGTCTTCTGGAAACATCGACTTTGGGCAAATTGCACAAGGTGCAACGACTGCCCTCCTACCTTTATTAGCTTCAATCAATAAAGACAACTCAACTATTGATATGGAACAGTTGAGTCATGCTTTACCGACAGTGATTGGAAGTGTGACCAATCTAGTGACCGCCATTTCATCAGCCAACCAAGGGAATGTCCCTGAGACCATTTCAGGGGTGATCAAAGGACTTAATCCGCTTTTAGATTTACTGGCAAAAAGCGATGTCATCGATACGGATCAGGCTCAAACCGTCAAAGCGATTTATGATGTATTAAATAGCGTGAGCACCATTTTGGATGTGGTCAACAATCCATCCTTACTGACGCTTTCAACTAATTTAAATCAAGTGATTGACTCGTTGAAACCAGTCATTGCTCTGATGGACAGTAATGGTGAAGCGACTCAGTTCCTCGATCAACTGACCATTCCAGATCTTGGCGATTTACTTGGCAATCTTGCTCCTGAAAAAATTGATCTTGGTTCTATCACGGATCAGTTCAACCAATTGACTGAAAACCTCACGGGCCAATTACCGAATATTAATGACCTATTGGAAAATTTAGGTTCTGCTCAAGGTGATTTTGATATCTCCACCATCATCCCAAGTATTAAGGATGCGCTAGGCAATATCTTCTACCCTGTTATGCCGCTGAATACTTTACAAGCCGATAGTATCAGTCCAGTGCTGAATATTTTGGATATTCAACAACAAAGCTATATTTAAGGATTGAATGTCTGATGAAAAAGCGCGCTGTTAGGCGCGCTTTTTTAAAGCAGTATGACGCAAAGTTTTCATATAAAGAGCTTATACACCACGCCAATCTACCCGTGCGTTACGTTCTGTTTGGTATATACGTTGCACATATTGACCTAAAGGCAAATCGCTCAAATAGGCTTTGTAAGCTTTAAACTCTTCTGACAAGGTTTCGCCATGCTCTTTTTCCCACGGCGTTCCAACAATCTCTAATATCGGCGCCAACATTGAACACACTGCAATATCAGCCAAACCTAATCGGTCGCCTACAAAATAACGCCCACCTTGTTCGATCAGACGTTGATTTAAATCAACCACAATTTCGTCCAATCGCTCACGTGAAGCCGCAACCTTATCCGTATCTAATTGATAACCTTTAGAAACCAGTGCCTTTATAATGGGCTTGGAATATTTTTCAAACTGACGTAAATAGCCCTTTTCACCAATTAAAATATCAAGTGATTCTTCACTTTCATTTAATACATGTGCCAACCCCCAACGGCGCACATGTTGGCCTAACTCAATGGAGAGTTCATTAATCTCTAAAGCGTCTTCACGCAGTTTGACATCTGGACGGATCAGACTATGTTCGGGGTAGGTCGCATCCAAGTAAAAGGCGATTTGAGTTGAATCTGCAACCCAATGATCTTGATCACGTAAAATCGGTAATTTGTTTTGCCTTGTTTTAAGCTGTGCAAATGCACGATGTACACCCGGCATTAAATTATGAGCCACATAATCCAACTCTTTGTGATCGAGTAACCAGCGCGCCTTTTCACAAAAATGTGAGAGTGGAAACTGGTAGAGAGTTCGCATAAATGCTCCAAGTTTTTGTTGTAACTGTGGTTTATAAAACCCAGTAATTTTATAGGGATACTTTAGTCACTGTGTTATTGAAACACAATGTCATTTTTGCACCTATTCTGCATCCGTAGTGCAACTTAAGCTTTATTCAGACGTGAATTCATCTCGATCTCAGCGCGATTCAATAAGATATACATTCTCCTTCCCATATCACCTGACTTTATTATGGCTTTCATGTAAAATCATCCACAATTTTTTTATAATACTTTGTGAGTTATTTCATGGGTTTTAACTGTGGTATTGTCGGCCTGCCGAACGTTGGTAAATCAACGCTTTTCAACGCATTAACCAAAGCTGCGATTGCTGCTGAAAACTTCCCATTCTGTACAATTGAGCCAAATACTGGGATCGTACCTGTACCTGACCCACGTATGGATAAACTTGCTGAAATTGTAAACCCACAACGTGTTGTCCCAACCACGATGGAATTTGTGGATATCGCAGGTCTCGTTGCTGGTGCATCTAAAGGTGAAGGCCTTGGTAACCAATTCTTAGCCAACATTCGTGAAACGGATGCTATTGCACATGTTGTACGTTGTTTTGAAGACGAGAATGTCATTCACGTAAATGGCAAAATTGACCCACTTGACGATATCGCAACAATCAACACTGAACTTGCACTTGCTGACTTAGAAGCTGTTTCTAAAGCAATTACACGTCTAGCAAAATCTGCAAAAGGTGGCGATAAAGAAGCGATTGCGACCAAAGCTGTTTTAGACAAAATCTTACCTTTACTGGATGAAGGTAAACCTGCGCGTGCAGCTGACCTTGATGAAGATGAACGTAAATTGGTGCGTGGTTATGGCTTCTTAACCCTTAAACCAACCATGTATATTGCCAACGTTGCAGAAGATGGTTTCGAAAATAACCCTCACTTAGAAGCAGTACAAAAATTAGCTGCTGAAGAAAATGCGATTGTGGTTCCACTTTGCAACCAAATCGAAGCAGAAATTTCATTACTTGAAGACGAAGACCGTGTGGAATTCCTTGAAGCTTTAGGCATGGAAGAACCTGGTCTAAACGTAGTTATTCGTGCAGGTTATGGCTTACTCGGCCTTCAAACATACTTCACAGCGGGTGTACAAGAAGTTCGTGCTTGGACAGTAAAAATTGGTGCAACTGCACCTCAAGCTGCTGGTGTGATTCACACTGACTTCGAAAAAGGCTTTATTCGTGCTGAATGTGTTGCCTACAACGACTTCGTTCAATACAACGGTGAAGCTGGCGCTAAAGAAGCAGGTAAATGGCGTTTAGAAGGTAAAACATACATCGTTCAAGATGGCGATGTTTTACACTTCCGTTTTAACGTATAAGACAGTACTCATAAGAAGCCAGCAATTTGCTGGCTTTTTTAATTTCAGGCAAAAGCTCAAGCCAAAAAATAAGCATATTTAAAAACTTAAAACCTACTTAAAAACAAAATTATATCGACACGAATACATGATTTGGTTGCTGAGTCACCACAGTGCAACGACTTAAATCTCTACCGTTCTGCTATAAATTTACTCATAGGCACTAATGCCTATTTTCATAGAACAATAGCAATGAAAAAAATCAGCAAAATTCTAACAGCAGGTATCTTTACAATGCTTAGTGTAACTGCGTTTGCATGTCCACAAGGCACCACACTTACAGGTGGCACAGGTGCAAACCATAAAGGTGGTACTTGTGTTTCCATTGCTAAAGATGCAAAACATCAGGACCGTACTGCTACACATGCAGCACAAGTTGCACAGCATGATGCAAAAGTCGCTCGACACGATACAAAACAAGCCAGCCAATTGGCTCAGAGTAAAGTGAAACATAATCAAAAATTAGCAAAACATGATGCAGCTCAAGCACAGCATCTTGCAACACAAGCAAAATCAGAAGCTAAAACTTCAGCCCATGCTGCCAAAGCTGCAAATACTGACGCAAAAGCAAAAATCGCTGCACAAAAGGTGGCAGCGGAACAACATAAAGTTGCTGTGAAATCCTAAACAGTTGAGAATTAACACATCGTAAAAAAAAAGCCGGAATTATCCGGCTTTTTTATTCAAATCATTTATGGGTGAGCAATATGTAATGCTTTTGCATCCATCTCTGCACGCTGTCTTCTTGCTTCTGTCAACATGCGTTGTTCAAGCTCTTTACGAAAGCCGAGTAGAAACACAAACTCTGCTAGGACAAATAAAGGCCCTATTGCCAAGCCAATAACATCATCCATAAACGCAGGCTTTTTCTTTTCATAATAATGACCGATAAATTGGATGATCCAACCCACAACAAAGATCCCCACACTCCAGATCAACCATGACATAAGGCTCATTTTTGCGATCATTAAGGCTAAGGGATATGTGACGGCAAACACCAAAAGCATGATCAAACCGAAAATTTTATCTAAACTCAGGTAATAAATGACACTGGCAATAATCAACAACAATGCAAGAGTCAGTTCAAAACCCGAAATCATTAGCCCTGCTCGTGCGGTTAGACACATAATTGAAAACACAATAAGCGGAATACCCACAAAATGCGTCAGCACATTTTTTCGATTTAAATGATATGCTGCATATTGGCTCAGCAGTCTTTCAAGTTTGCTCATTAACTTACTCCTTGTTCATTCACTCATTTCACTATATAAAAAATGCATCAATAAAGTTGTCATCTAATAGACAAGTTGGACCATAAAATAAGGATATGCTGTGCTGGACGCTCAATATGTGCATCAACTCAATAAAAATGTGTGGTATTCAGGCTTAAATATTTCCTTCCAAGACTTTATCTGCCGCCATGCCCTGACCTTAACTTTCGAAAAAGACGCACGTGTTTTTTTATCAGGACAGCGTTTTAATGGTATGTATGCAGTCTTAGAAGGCGCAGTTCGCTTAGGCTATATTGATATTCATGGCAAAGAAGCGATTGCCGCCATTGCTGAGCCGATTATGTGGTTTGGCGAAATATCCTTGGTTGACCAATTACCACGCTCTCACGATGCCATCTGTACCAAAAAGTCCACCTTATTACACTTGCCGGCTCAAGCAATTCAGCAATTATTACAACAACACCCTGAGTTTTGGTTTCATATTGCCCAGCTCACCAGTCAAAAGCTTCGCTATGCCTTTATGGAACTCATTGCCTTACAAACGCAAAGTTTAAGTCAACGTCTCGCACAGCGTCTGCTGTTTATTTTAAATGGATATGGGAATCATTTGGAAATTGAACAACACACCATATACATCTCGCAGGAACAACTCGCGCAACTGATGAATTGCTCAAGACAATCAGTCAATCAGGAGCTTCAGCAGTTGGAAAAAATGCAGGTGCTTCGTGTTGCGTTTAAACAAATTGAAATTTTAGATCTAGCGCAGTTACATCAGATTGCTCATGCACTTCCTGTGCATGATGTCTGACATTTGTGATTTAAATAAGTGCATTTAATTGCACCAGAATGATTCTTTATAGTTATTTTGCTTTTATTTGTGGCACTTCGCTTTATCGAGTTTTGATCACGACAATAATTGGCAAACATTTACACTGTCAAAACCATTTGTACATGCTGCAACTTCTTGAGTTGATGCTTCTGATTTATCTTCAGTCGCTGCTTGTACATTGACTGCTGTAGTCAAAACAGCCAAAACCGATAACATCATTAATGTTTTTTTCATCTTAATCACCTTTTCAACGTCTTTAATTTAATTTACATACTTCATCTTTTACGCAGTTATTTTTACACATTTTATCAAATAATGATAATTTTAATTTTTTATCACATTATCTATGCTTTGTATTATTAATATTTTAAAGATATTAATTAAAGAAAAAGACAGACGACTAGCGTTCTAAAATGGAGTATTTTTTATCAATGAATCTTTATAAAAAATAATTATATACTTAATAATCAATGCTTTTTGTCTATTTAACTTCAGAAAACAACCATGCAATTTGGAATTTAGCTCAATACTACGGCAGCGCACTGATTTAATTTTTTATATGAAATAGCAATGTTTTTAGGAGGATTTTCCAATCCTCTATTATAGATTTATTCTTGTTTTTTGATATTTTCCAAAAAAAAGCAGTGAAAATTCACTGCTTTGATCGGGTTAAATGCCTACTTTTTTCGGATCGGTATTTCCGAGTTCAGGGTTTTCAATCGCACCTTTGCATTGATTTTTATCACGCTCATAATCTGCTTGCTTTTGTGCAACAGTCGAACTCTGATCAATACTTTCACGTGCCCAAATTTCCAGACTTGTTAAAGCTTTACGACACAGTGCATATTTACCTTCAGTCACAGAATCGGTCATTTTGACATTGATACGCCATTCGGTACTCAATTTACGTGCTGGAACACGGACTTTCTCTTCCATCTGATCGACTTGCTTTGCATAAACAATCGGATCGGCTTCATTGATAAACGCCCAAGCTTTGGCAGCATACTCCGTTGCATCATTGGTTAATTTGGGTGCTGCTTTAATTTCGACTTGAGCTTGTTCAGCTCCATCATTACCACAGGCCTGCAACAACACCGTGCTGCTCAATAATGAAACAATCAGTATCCCACGCATCTTTAACCTCTGCATATCCAGCTCATTTCAGCAAACATATTCGGCAATATGCTAGTGAATTCGCGTACAATACTCAATCATCATTTGACCTGTTGTTCAACTCTTTCAAAGGTGTGTCGTGTCTGAGCACAAACTTCCTACAGTTCAGCCTGCGGGTTTTTGGCAAGGTGCTAAAGATAGTCAAGCCATTATCTTTACCTATCTTCCTGTTTCTTTTGCATTTGGGGTTTCTGCGACTCAATTTGGTTTCACTGCGTGGGAAGCCTTATTTTTATCATGCTCTATGTATGCCGGTGCCAGTCAGTTTCTCGTCGTTGCGTTACTGGGAAGTGGAACATCCATTTGGATGACTGCACTCACTGTGATTGCTCTCGATATACGCCATTTGCTCTACGGTCCTGCTTTACAAAACCTGATTCAAGACCGACTCAATTTAAAGAAAACGGCAGTTTGGGCTTGGGGTTTAACCGACGAAGTTTTTGCATCAGGTATGATCAAACTGTCGCAACGTCGTCAAGAATGGTCAGAATCTTGGATGTTAGGACTCAGCTTATTTAGTTGGCTGTCTTGGGCAACAGGCTCATTTTTAGGCGGTTTATTTGCCGATCAAGTCAGCAACCTTCCACAATTTTTACAAGCCGCACTCGACTTCCTACTGCCTGCATTGTTTTTAAGCTTTTTACTCGCAGCATTTGAGAAAAAACATACATTTGTGGTCACGGTTACAATTATTGTTTCTGCGATTGCTTGTTACTTTATCGACTTGTCTGCTGCGATTTTTATCGGTATTTCTTCTGGTATTTTTGCCGGTTTATTCAAACATTATGTCTTAAAGAAACCTGATCCTGAACATATGGGTGAAGCATCATGAATCTAGAAATTATCTTGGTTGGGATCTTGGTCGGGATTGCAAATTTTGCATCACGGTTTGGGCCATTTTTTGTAATTCAGAAATTTCAGCAAGGTTCACAGCAGCGTGGTTCTTTATGGCTCAAAATCGCTTTGGGCTCGATTGGCATTGCCGCAATTAGTTCAATGTTGGTGGTTGCAACCTTACCACCTCTGCTTGAGACACCAAATAAAAGCTTTGCCATGTTGGTTGGTTTTGCTGTGCTTGCAGGCTTGTATTTCAAGTTTAAAAAAATTGTCCCTGCTACACTGACTGCGGCACTGACTTACGGCTTAGTCTATACCTATATACCTTTTCACCTCTAAAGCTAAGTCAGCGACAATCCAAATCTCCCTCAAGCACAAGCTTCTTCAGCCTGTGCCTTTTAATTAGCAATATTTATGAGATAGTCAACGCATAACATAAAAAATCTAGCGAAAACCAATAGATGGCAAAGTACCATTTTATTCAAGGCAAAATTTATATTCATTCTATACAACCATCTAAATTGAGTTGGGGACTGCATAGGCCCATCGAAAGCGTATATTTTCAATGCTTCATTCAAAGCTAGCTGTTCAGTGGTAATTTCTGCGCTGTACATTGCCAACCTGCAGATCTGATCCGCGCCATTTATATAGAGAAAAATCAGCAACAAAAGATTGTGGGCTTATATAACTGCACACAGCAGATTCTGCACTTACATCCACGTCGTCTGATGTTTTCACACATCTCAATGCCCTGCCTGTTTAGCAATTTTCTGCAGCTGACCGGCTTCTTATTGATTTTTCTATTGTGCATTTTCAGCCTCAGTTCATGGCTCAATTCATCATTTCACCTTCTATCGGTGGCTGCAGACGCACTCTATTTCACTGCCATTGTAATTGGCTTAATATTGATTTTATGTATATGCGCCGTACCACTGCTCGGATTGCTATACTGGCCCAACTTCCGTCAAACATCTGTGCAGCTCCGTGCGCTTCAATGTGCTAATTTGGATATTGAGCCATTCCCTGCATCTGTAAAAAATGCAGGCATATTTAAAGTGAATTTAAATAAAAACAACTAAATACCACTTTTTAAAGGTTTTCACAGATAAATAATTACACGAACGCTTACCCATAAAGATATAAAAAAAATTGTTGGACAATATCATTTATTTATGTGAACACTCGCTTATCTCTCGAACAAGTTCTGCTATGCTTAAATTCCCATAAAATCAAGCATGGATGATTTACATGAGCGTCACTATTGGTACTCCACTTCAGTCTTCAGCGTATAAAGTCTTACTGTTAGGTTCTGGTGAACTCGGTAAAGAAGTTGTGATTTCATTGCAACGTTTGGGTGTAGAAGTTCATGCTGCCGATCGTTATGACCATGCTCCTGCCATGCAAGTTGCACATTTTTCTCATACTTTAAATATGGCAGATCCTCAGGCACTTAAAGCTTTAATTGCTCAAGTTAAGCCTCATTTGATTGTCCCTGAAATTGAAGCCATTGCGACTCAAGTTTTGGTCGAGATTGAAGAACAAAATATTGCCACTGTCATTCCTTCTGCAAAAGCTGTCAACCTGACGATGAACCGTGAAGGGATTCGCCGTCTAGCTGCCGAAGAGCTTGGACTACCGACTTCAGCCTACCGATTTGCCAACACACTTGAAGCGTTCCGTGCTGCATGCGATGACATTGGCTATCCAAACTTTGTTAAGCCTGTCATGTCGTCTTCGGGTAAAGGACAGTCACGTGTAAAAAGCTTTGATGAAGTCGATGCTGCTTGGGAATATGCACAAACAGGTGGGCGTGTAAATCAAGGTACAGTGATCGTGGAATCACAAATTGACTTTGACTTTGAAATCACCCTGCTAACTGTTCGTGCTAAAAATGCAGAAACAGGTGAAATTGAAACATCATTTTGCGACCCAATTGGCCACCGCCAAGATGCTGGCGACTATGTAGAAAGTTGGCAGCCACAACTCATGACTGCTCTTGCATTAGAAGAAGCCAAACGTATTGCCAATAAAGTAACCATTGCATTAGGTGGATGTGGCATTTTTGGCGTGGAACTATTTGTCAAAGGCGATAAAGTATGGTTTAGTGAGGTATCACCTCGTCCACACGATACAGGCCTTGTCACTCTTGCATCGCAATTCCAAAGCGAATTCGAACTGCATGCACGTGCCATTCTTGGTCTGCCTGTGAATACTGCTCGACACAGTACTGCTGCAAGCGCAGTCATCTATGCAGGCTTGGATGATACCAATTTATCATTTACTGGCTTAAATCTTGCTTTGGCTAATCCGGACACCGATTTACGCCTCTTTGGTAAACCAGAAGGCTTTAAACGTCGCCGTATGGGCGTAGCAACAGCACGTGCTGAAACCACAGATCACGCGCGTGAACTTGCTCAACATGCCGCACAACAAGTCAGTGTTCAACAAAACTAAGTTTGTAACACCTTAACGGACCACTGTTCATGATCAATACGCTTCCTCTGCTGAATTACATTAAAAGTAACCACGACATTCAGGCGATTAACCAATGGCGCTCAGATGTTGAAAATCAGCTACAGGAATGTTTTGAAAATGGACAGTCGATTCGTGATGTGATTTTGGCTCGATCAAACCTGATCGATGAAGCTTTAAAGTTCTTATGGACACATGCTGAACTCGACCAAACCGATCTCGGTTTGTTTGCCGTCGGCGGCTATGGTCGCCGTGAAATGCTGCCTTACTCCGACGTCGATATCATGATTTTGTCTGAAGATGAAATCAGCCCAGAACAAGAAAAACTCATCTCGAGCTTTATTTCAACACTTTGGGATGTTGGTAATTTCAAGCCGGGCATCAGTGTGCGTACCATTAATGATTGTGTTGCTCAAGCTACCAATGATTTAACCGTGGCAACAGCGCTGATCGAAGCACGTTTGATTGTGGGCAATGAACACCTAGCCAAATGGCCACGCCGTATCGTGTCACAGACATGGACGGATAAAACCTTCTATGATGCCAAAATGCAAGAGCAAGCCAAACGCTATGCTCAACATAACAATACCGAAAGCAACTTAGAACCCGATATTAAAAATGCGCCCGGCGGTATCCGTGATATCAACCAAATCGGATGGATTGCTAAGCGTCATTTCCGTGTCAATCGCATCTATGACCTTGTACATTTGGGTTTTATTTCAGAGTTTGAACTTGGCGTTCTTGAAGAAACAGAAAGCTTTCTTTGGGAAATTCGTCATCATTTACATCGCTTAACCAAGCGCGACGAAAACCGATTATTGTTTGATTATCAACGTGACATTGCTGCTAAATTTGGCTATCAGCGCGAAGAAGGTAAATCACCGAATTATCCAATCGAACAGTTCATGAAACGTTACTATCGTAGCGCTCAGCAAGTGACGACGTTAAATGAAATGCTCTTGGCTTATTTTAATGAGTCTGTCATTACGCCACGCTTACCTGACTATGAACGTAAGATTGAAGAGATCAATGCCAATTTCAAATTAGTTGATGGCAAATTGGCGGTGCAGCATCATAAAATTTTCTCTGAAAATCCAAGTGCTATTTTAGAAATTTTCTACCTCTTGGCGAATCGTCCAGAAATTGAAGGAATTCGTGCCCGTACTTTACGTCTATTGTCTCTTGCGGCAAAACGTATTGATCAGAACTTCCGTGACAATCCTGCACATCAAGCCTTATTTATGGCGATCATTCGCTCACCCTACCGTTTATATGACACCATGGTGGCGATGAAACGTTATGGTGTGCTCGGCAACTATATTCCTGCCTTTGGGCAAATCATGGGACTCATGCAATATGACTTGTTCCATATTTACACTGTCGATGCCCATACCCTATTACTACTACGTAATTTAAACCGTTTTAAAGAGCCTGAATTTGCTAAGGACTTCCCTGTCGTTAGCTCCGTATTCCAACGACTGGCGCGCCGTGACATTGTTTATTTAGCGGCAATTTTCCATGATATCGCCAAGGGTCGCGGCGGTGACCACAGTGAACTTGGTGCAGCAGATGCAATTGAATTCTGCCGTACCCATGGGTTTACTGAACGTGAATGCAACCTTGTCGCATGGTTGATTCAAAACCATCTCCTAATGTCCGTCACTTCTCAGAAAAAAGACATTTCCGATCCAGATGTGGTGAAAGAATTTGCTGAGAAAATGGGCGATATGGAGCATCTCGACTATCTCTACACCTTGACGGTTGCCGATATCAACGCAACCAATCCAACGCTTTGGAATACATGGCGTGCATCACTCATGCGTCAACTGTATACACAAGCACGTGATGTAATTCGTTCAGGTTTGGGTCGTCCTGTAGACTATCCAATGCTGATTGAAGATACCAAATTTGCGGCCAGTGAACTATTAGTCAACGATTTTTCGCTCTACGATGTAGAAACTGTTTGGCAAGAACTCGGTGATGAATATTTCCTAAAAGAATCTGCCGATGAAATCGCATGGCATACGCGCGCCATTTTAAAACATGGCAATAATGCAGAACCTTTGGTGATGATGCGAGCACATCGTAAATTTGCACAAGATGCAGTACAGATCTTTATTTACACTCAAGATCAACCTAACTTGTTTGCAACCACAGTGGCTATTTTGGACAGAATGAATCTAGATGTTCAGGATGCTCGAATTATCACTGCATCCACTGCATTTAGTTTGGACACTTATGTTGTACTTGACCGTTTTGGCACTTTATTAACAGATCCTGAACGTGAGCAAACTGTTATTGAAGCACTCAAACAAGCCTTGAGCCAATCTGACAAGTATCCAGGCCTGATGCAACGTCGCATTCCACGTCAACTGCGTCATTTTGATATTGAAAATACCGTGAGTATTTCTTTTAATGAACCGCTTCAACAAAATATGGTTGAAATTGCGACACTTGACCATCCGGGCTTACTTGCTAAAGTCGGTGGTTTATTTATGATGCAAGGCCTAGATATTCACTCTGCGAAAATTGCGACGCTCGGTGAACGTGCTGAAGATATTTTCTATGTCACTAAAAAAGATGGCTCACCTATGAGTGATTCAGAAGCGGAAACGTTTGCTGCACAGTTAAAGTCAGCACTCGATGAAGCTTCGAATCAGGTTTGTAGTCATCATTAACTTAAATTGATCGGTATCCATTCCATGAACTCCAGTTTGTCATTATTGCACCCTTATCCATTTGAAAAGCTAAATAAGCTATTTCAGGATGTGAAACCCGCAGATTTGCCTTTGATTCCCCTATCGATTGGTGAGCCAAAGCATCCTGCACCGGAGTTTGTGAAACAGGCCATTATTGATAATTTTCAGCACTTATCCACTTACCCAAACAGTAAAGGTTTACCTGAGCTCCGCACAAGTATTGCAAATTGGTTAACCCGTCGCTTTAAACTCAATAACATCAGTGCAGAGACCAACGTACTGCCGGTGTCAGGTACGCGTGAAGCGATCTTCTCGTTTGTGCAAGCTTTGATTAAACGTGAAGATGCCCCTTATGTGGTGATGCCAAATCCGTTCTACCAAATCTATGAAGGCGCAACTTTACTTGCGGGTGCAGAACCTTACTTCATCAACTGTACAGAAGAAAATAAATACCTTGGCGACTTTGACGCTGTGCCAGCTGAAGTTTGGGAAAAAACCGCTTTACTGTTTGTCTGCACACCGGGTAATCCTACAGGTGCAGTACTTTCTAAAGAACAGCTTAAAAAACTGATTGCTCTGTCTGACCAATATAATTTTGTGATTGCATCTGATGAATGCTACTCAGAGCTTTGGTTTGATGAAGCACCCATTGGTCTGCTTGAAGTCTGTGCTGAAATGGGCCGTGATGACTATAAAAACTGCGTGGTATTCCACTCATTATCTAAGCGCTCTAACTTACCGGGTATGCGCTCTGGCTTTGTTGCAGGTGATGCAGCGCTTTTAAAACCCTATTTACAATACCGTACTTATCATGGCGCTGCGATGCCTGTTCAACACCAGTTGGCTTCAATTGCAGCTTGGGATGACGAAGCACACGTCGAAGAAAACCGCGTACAGTACCGTGCAAAATTCGAATTATTCCAACGCGAATTGGGTCACTTACTGCCATTACAAAAACCTGATGCAGGGTTCTACTATTGGTTAAAAGTCGATAATGATGAAAGCTTTGCCAAAATGCTGATGGAAAAAGCACACGTTAAAGTGCTTCCAGGCCGTTATTTATCACGTGATACAGCACAAGGGAATCCGGGTGAAAATCATGTCCGCTTAGCTCTGGTTGCTGATATTGCACAATGTGAAGAAGTGATTCGTCGCTTAAAAGCAGTACTTTAATTGATTTAAAGTGTTTTGCTTAAAACAAAAAATGCCCCAGATTTGGGGCATTTTTATTTGAGTCATTTCTTAACACGTATTCAAAGCTAATCATCTAGCAATAATTACTTATAAACAATTATTGAGAAATCATTGAAAACCATTAGAAATCAAATGTAGCACTCAATTTAAATGTTCGAGGTTCGCTCAGTGTTAAACGCTGTATGAAAAATAAGTATGGTCATAACGAATTGTTGTAAAGCGAAAAGATAAACAGCCACCTGAATGGTTTTAGCTAGTTGCAAAATAATATCTTTCATTATCAATTAGATGCACCAGTAATAACAGATCATTTATGGAACTTAAAATTTGCCTTATGCTATAAGCTTATTGAGGTGGATGAAGAGTAAATTCATGTTCAACGGTATAACTGAGATTTTTATCAACCATCGGAATAGGTTCAAGTCGTGCAACTAATAAGGATTTTTGTACTTTTTGATCAAAGTTTTTAGAGCCTGAACTTGCAATGAGTTTTGAGCCACCAATATAGCCTGTTGCAGCAATCACAGTGAGCTGTAGTTTGACAGGTTGCTTATATGTTTTCATCTCAGACGCAGACAGCACATATTGCGGTGCATTTACCCAAGAGACTTCATACATTTTCGGTTTTACATGTGGATCAATTACATCTGCAACACGCGTAGGTTGGTATTCTTTTATAGGTGTTTTTAATATTTGCAATAATGCGTTGACCCGAGCATCTGTAGTAAGGTCTAGATTGCTTGCAACAACAGACATTTTTGTAGGTTCAGATGCACTTGGATTGCTATCTGCCCAAGCTATCTCCACACATACGAGTAAAAAAAACGTTAAAACACAAATTCGACGTTTAACCATCTGCTTAAACAATGTTATGACCTTCAAATAAAGACACTTCAGTATAAAACATCCAAAAAAATAAAGACGCTTCCGCGCCTTTATATCAACCTCAGTTCGGCCAATAATTCACTTCATTTTGACTGAGCTAAAGCTTTTTCAATATCTTCATTCAATGTTTCAGGCTTGGTCGTGGGTGCATAGCGGTTAATAACTTGCCCATTTTTGCCAATTAAAAACTTGGTGAAGTTCCATTTAATACCATTACCCAATACGCCTTTCGAGTTATTGGTTAAATAACGGAAAATCACATGCGCTTCAGGGCCTTTTACATTCACTTTGGCAAACATCGGGAAAGATACGCCATAGTTTTTTTGACAAAACGCGCCAATTTGATCATTCGAACCCGGATCTTGTCCGCCAAATTGGTTGCATGGAAAACCTAAAACCTCAAAACCTTGATCTTTATATTGTTCGTAAATTTTCTCCAAACCAGCAAATTGAGGAGTAAACCCACATTTACTAGCGGTATTTACAATTAATAAAACCTTGCCTTCATAATCTGCAAAGGATTTATTACTTCCGTCCAGTAATTCTGCTTCAAACTGGTGAATGGTGGTCATGGATAAGTTTCCTCATCATTTTTTTGTTTTGTTTCTAATTCTAAGGATGCCGAATTAATACAATAACGTAATCCAGTCGGCTGTGGGCCATCAGTAAAAACATGCCCTAAATGTGCGTCACAATGATGACAAACAATTTCTGTTCTGACCATACCGTGTGTCGTATCTACATTTTCTTCTACTGCAGCAGGTTCAATCGGCTTATAAAAGCTCGGCCAACCACAACCGCTATCGTATTTTGTTTCAGAAGAAAAAAGCGGTTCCCCGCAACAACGACATACATACGTGCCAGCTTGTTTCGTATTCCAATATTTTCCAGTGAAAGCTTGCTCCGTGCCTTTCTGACGCGTTATGCGAAACTCTTCTGGCGACAATTCTCTTTGCCATTCTCTTTCTGTTTTATTGAGTTTTCCCATGATGACGTCCCTTTATATCGTGGTATTTAAAATAGGATAATCCTATATTTACGTCATTCAATCTTAAATTTCTAGTCTTTATTCAACAATTTACAAAATCTATATAATGACCCAAAAAGCAAAAAGTAAGCAAATATAAAATCGTGGTGAGCAAAATACAAAATTAAATGCTTTTTTGTGAGCACCTTTAGTGATAATCTTAGCGCTACTCTTGCTCAGGATTAAAAAATGTCGCAGAAAAAGAGCGTAATTTTTAAAAATCTGCTGCCCGTGATCAAACAATATCAACAGGCAGGGTTTACGCATGAAAAAATAGTTGCTTTACTCAGAGACGAACATCATCTCGATTTAGTAACGACCGAGACATTTAAAAGCTATTTATACCGTTATGCAAAAGTGACCTCCACTCTTTCCGAGAATATAAAAATGCCGAATACGTTTAACACCCCCCGCGAAATTAAGAAATCGTCTAAGCTCGAGCATGTTTGCTACGACATTCGCGGACCTGTGTTACGAGCGGCCAATGAGATGGAAGAGGCTGGCCATAAAATTATTAAATTAAATATTGGTAACCCTGCTCCTTTTGGTTTTGAAGCACCTCAAGAAATTATTAACGACGTGGCACTCAACCTGCCTAATGCAATTGGTTATACCGACTCAAAAGGCATCTTCCCTGCGCGTAAAGCGATTTGTCAGTATTATCAACAAAAAGGCATCTTAAACATGCACGTCAATGACGTGTATGTCGGAAATGGCGTATCTGAACTGATTGTGATGGCAATGCAAGGCTTGCTCGACGATGGCGACGAAATGCTAGTGCCTATGCCGGATTATCCGCTTTGGACAGCGGCAGTTAACCTTTCTGGCGGTACTGCTATTCACTATAAATGTGATGAAGAAAATTTCTGGTATCCAGATATTGCCGACATGGAAAGTAAAATCACCCCGAATACTCGCGGTATTGTGGTGATTAACCCGAACAACCCAACAGGTGCGGTTTACCCACGTCATGTGCTTGAGCAAATTGTAGCTCTCGCAAAGAAATACGACTTAATTTTGTTTGCTGATGAAATTTACGACAAGATCGTTTATGACGGTATTGAACATGTTTCTGTTGCGTCATTGGCAGGTGATCAGTTGTGTATTTCTTTCAATGGCTTATCGAAAGCATACCGAATTGCAGGTTACCGTTCGGGCTGGATGGCAATTACAGGCGATAAATCACGTGCGCTAGACTACATTGAAGGTTTAGACATGTTGGCGTCGATGCGTCTGTGTGCCAACCACCAAGCGCAATATGCGATTCAAACAGCCTTGGGCGGTTATCAATCGATTAATGATCTCATCCGTCCGGGCGGTCGTTTATTTGAACAACGCAACATTGCTTGGGAAATGTTGAATGATATTCCAGGTGTATCTTGTGTGAAACCAGAGGGTGCTATGTACTGCTTCCCTAAATTGGATCCTGAAATTTACCCAATCCAAGACGATGAGAAATTCATGCTAGATTTCCTCCGTGCTGAAAAAGTACTGTTGGTTCAAGGTACGGGTTTTAACTGGCCAACACCTGATCATTTCCGTGTGGTGTTCCTGCCTGCTGAAAATGAACTACGTGAAGCACTCACTCGTTTAGGTCGTTTCTTGGCGAAAATGCGTTAATTCATAAGTGCTTTAAAAATAAAAAACCGTACGCCATGTACGGTTTTTTATTATTGTATCTTTAAATTTGATTTCTTACTGTACGCACACCACAGCTATCTTTTTGAATAGTTAAGTTTTTTAGAATTAATTTTTAGCTTAGACCTTAGTCAAAACTTTAAGATCTGTTGATTTTTCTATAGCCTATTCATGTTATTTTTTAACCAATCATAAAAATACATGAGTACAGGATGTTCTCTAACAAAATTAAACTGAGCCTATTTCTCTGTCTAAGCATGTGCCTAGGCATCGGGATATTACGTTTTTCCTATACTGCACTCCTCCCTTCAACCCGTGAAGCATTTGGTTGGAGCCCAAGTTTTGCCAGCATCTTAGGCAGTGCCAATTTGCTCGGCTACTTGATCGGTGCATTTTGGGCCATGAAATTACCCCAAAATAAAAGCATGGTGAATTATATCCAACTCGCAGCTATTGCAGGGACACTCAGTTTACTCAGTTGTGCATTTTCAGGTTTTTCAGAACTTTGGTATAGCACTTGGCGCGTTATTTCAGGGATCAGCGGCGGCTTACTAATGATCCTCTCCCCAAGTGTTGTGGCCCAATGTTCACAGCTTCAAGACCGCTTTAAAATCAACTTTATTGGTTTTAGCGGCATTGGCTTGGGAATCTTAATGGCAACGCTATTTTTGCCTTACATCCAACAAATGTCGACAAAATGGGCTTGGTTGATTTTATTTTCTTTTTCAAGCCTGATTTGTATTTTACTCAGCGTACTTTTGAAGAGTTTTAAAACACAGCTCACATCATTCACCACGATTTCAGCTGCAGAACATAAAGTTGATGGAATTTTCTATTGTCTCTTAATCGTGTATAGCACCAGTGCTTTTGCTTACGTGCCCCATTCATTATTTTGGATTGACTATTTAACTCACACCCTACACCTGAGCCCGATCGGGATCAATTTCAATTGGATTTTATATGGTCTGGGGAGTGCTTTAGGGGCATTTGCTGCTTACTGCCTAGCACAAAAACTGGGAAATATCAGCGCTCTTAAAATTTTATATAGCTGCTATGTCTTCGCGATTTTTATAGCAATTATTAATATCCATCCACTTTTTACTTTTTTATCTTCTTTTGCTACAGGCCTACTCAATCCAGCAGTGGTTTTTCTTACCTCTTATACCATTCTGCAAATCTATGGTAGCGCCTATAAAAAGCTCTGGAGTATTGCTACCCTGTGCTTTGCATCTATTCAATTGATTGGCGGTATAAGCTTTAGTTTTTTACAGCGAATCGGTATTGATTATTCACAGCAATTTATTTTGGCCGCATGCGTGCTCTTCATTGGAACACTACAACTCTTTTGGTTCACTCGCACTGCAAAATTAAGTAAGCATCTCGTCTAGGTAGATCACAAGACATTCAACTACATCACCAATCATGTATATAAAGAAAAGACCTATTTAAATAGGTCTTTTCTTTTTGATAAATCGTGAATGGACTAAGCTTTTTTCAGCTTTTTCTTTAACTTTTTCAAAGCAGAATTATGCTTTGAAATTTTGTTCAACCTCGCTTTAATTTCCTTTTTAAGTGATTTGGTTTTCTTAGACAAATTCATCTCCTTCTCGTCTACGTATAAAACTTAAATTTCGATCAATTAAAAACCATTCGGCCAAATGAACTTTGATTCACAAAGTCTTTAGCCTATTAATGATGTTGTTGACGCTGATTTCGTTGATGTGGCTGTTGTTTCTGTTTTTTTTGGTCTTGTTGCTGTTGCTGTTGCTGTTGCTGTTGCTGATCATTTTGCTGCTGTTGATCAGTTTGTTGGTTTTGTTGATGCTGTTTACGAGACATTTCATTTCTCCTTATCATCATAAGTGTCACAATGTACTGTTACTAGATGTACATCTACTAAAAGACAACAACCAATGTACCGCTAATTTTCATGGAGCCAACCCGATAAATGTTTCGAATTACGTCATTGTAAAATCACTGGCGAATAATTAATTTGAAATCAATCCCCCTCTTTTTTTGCATTACCTAAGTTCACGCTAATAGTGCGGTTTTAAACTTTTGGTAACATGACAAGCATGTCAGACCATCTGATTGATTGCGTGAAGTCACCTTTTGATTGCTGTTTTTTGAATAGTATTGTGAAGCTATGATTCTGTGTTTTAAATGTTTAGTCCTAAAAAAGGACTGAATGATTCAATCCTTTTTACCTAGCCTTTTATGCATCTAGCTTTTTTACACCTAGATTAGCAAATAAAGTTAGTCCATATGCTCAATGATGGCTTGTCCAAACTCCGAACAACGCAAGAGTTTTGCACCTTGCATGAGTCGTTCAAAATCATAGGTCACTGTTTTGGCTTCAATCGCCCCCGCAATACCTTTAATAATTAGATCTGCCGCTTCAGTCCAGCCCATATTTCGCAGCATCATTTCTGCAGACAGAATAATAGACCCAGGGTTTACTTTGTCTTGACCCGCATATTTAGGCGCTGTGCCATGTGTCGCTTCATATACTTGCACAGCGCCACCAATATTGGCACCCGGTGCAATACCAATACCGCCAACTTCGGCCGCCAAAGCATCTGAAATATAATCACCGTTTAAATTTAGAGTAGCAATGACTGAATAATCGGTCGGACGCATGAGAATTTGTTGTAAAAAAGCGTCTGCAATCGCATCTTTAATCACGATCTCTTTGCCAGTTTTCGGATTTTTTATTTTGACCCAAGGACCTCCATCTAGCAATTCACCACCAAAGCGCTCAAGTGCGACTTCATAACCCCACTCTTTAAACGCACCTTCGGTATATTTCATGATATTGCCTTTATGCACCAAGGTGACATTCGGCTTATCATTATCAATGGCGAATTGAATAGCTTTCCGAACCAAACGCTGAGAACCTTCTTTAGATACAGGCTTAATACCGATACCGCAATTTTCCTCAAAACGAATCTTAGTAACACCCATTTCCTCTTTAAGAAATTTGATCATTTTCTTGGCTTCAGGCGAATCTGCTTTCCATTCAATCCCTGCGTAGATATCTTCTGAATTCTCTCTGAAGATCACCATGTCTGTACGTTCAGGATGCTGAACGGGTGAAGGAACGCCCTTAAACCAACGTACAGGACGCACACAGACGTAGAGGTCTAATTCTTGACGTAATGCAACATTAAGCGAACGAATACCGCCACCGACAGGCGTCGTTAACGGCCCTTTAATTGAAACCACAAATTCGCGTAAAGCCTCAAAGGTTTCTTCGGGCATATAGGTGCCATAAATTTTATTGGCTTTTTCACCACAATAGACTTCCATCCATTCTATGGCACGTTTTCCACCATAAGCTTTTTGTACTGCGGCATTTACCACGGTTTTCATCACTGGAGTGATATCAACACCAATACCATCGCCTTCAATAAATGGAATAATTGGATTATTGGGAACATTGAATGATAAGTCTGAATTTACTGTAATTTTTGACCCATCCACTGGAACGACGATCTTCTGATAACCCATTTTTATGATCCTCCCTGAGAAGCGAGTGAAAAATAATTGCTGTTTGATAAGACTTTTAATTGCGCTTCACGCATAATACTCTAAAGCAAATCTACCTTTTTTGAGATTTAGATGGGAAATAGCTGCATTTCCCTATTGAATAAATCTTAACCAATTTAAATTATTGTATTTAATAGAAGTTATTTCCTATGAAAATCGTCATCTTAAACAAGCCATATGACGTGCTCTCCCAATTCCGTAAAGACGAAGCGCATATGACCATATCTGACTTCGTGGACGATCCTAGTCTACGTATTGCAGGTCGTTTAGATATGGACTCCGAAGGTTTGGTATTTTTAACCGATCATGGTGGTTTAAATCAGTACATCACCAATCCTGAAAATAAAAAGTTCAAAACCTACTTAGTGCAAGTCGATGGCGACATCACAGAAGAAGCGCTTGAACAATTACGTAAAGGCGTTGAGCTAAAAGATGGTATGACTTTGCCAGCCAAAGCCATTAAAGTGCAACAGCCAGAATGGTTATGGGATCGTGATCCTCCTGTACGTTTCCGTGCAAACATTCCAACCTCTTGGGTTGAAATCCAAATTTGCGAAGGCCGTAACCGTCAAGTTCGTCGTATGACTTCAGCAGTAGGTTTCCCGACTTTACGTTTAATTCGTACACGTATTGGTGCCATCGATTTAGTTCAATTGGGTTTAGAACCAGGTGAAACCAAAGAAATTGAGCCTTTACTGTACCCTGACTTTCAAAATGTACCTGCAGAAGAACCTTACCGTTCGCGCTCTTATGTGAAAAAACCAGGCGGTACAGGTGGTAAGCCAATGGTTCGTAAGAATAAAGATGGCTCAGTGAAAAAGTCAGGTACAAAACGTATCTGGCAAATGGATGAGAGCGAAAAACCCAAACGCCGTACCAATGGCACAACTCGTCCGAATACTAAAGCCCCTCGTGGCCGCGGTCGTAACGGACGTTGATAAAAAGCTTCAAAAATGGCCTACAATCTACGTAGGCCTTTACATTTTTTTATAAACCTAACAATTATTTAAGATTATTTTCATATTTCGACACTATAATAAGTTATAACAATATAAACGTTGATTATTTGAACTTCAAAAATGAGCAGCATATCTACACACAATAGAAGCAAAGTATTAATTATTCATGACAACCGAATTGGACATTTAAATCCTGCTCTCGCTGTGAGTGAAATGATTGAGAAGCGCTTTTATCTACAATCTGAGCAGTTTGCAATTCCTACTTTACCTAAGCGTACAGTGAGCGTTTTTAAGAAACTGTCTAATTTCCCGAATTTGTTTCGCACGCTCGGGCGTTTATACTTTAAATTCTTACCAAGAAATTTAGAGCATACCGACGTTATCGTCTGTTCAGGTATGCCTAATTTAATTTATGCCGCTTATTTATCTCAACGTTTCAATATCCCACTTATTTATGCAGGCGGTACACGTAAATTTAATTGGCGACTTATTGATTGGACTATTACGACGATTCCAGAAGATCATTCTGGTAGACAAATCATTATTCCTACAGGTGCTGTACCTTCTAAAATTACTCGCTTAGCGCATATTCCGTCGAATCATGAAGCATGCCTGTTAATTGGTGGACCGACAAAAGAGTACCCTTTTACCCATCAAGACTTTGAAGAGATGATTCAGCAATTTGTTCAATTCGCAGATCACCATCAAATTCAGGCGTCAGTCGTATGTTCTCGTAGAACACCTGCGTTATCAGAACATGTGATTCAAATGTTAAAAGATAAAAATATTGAGCTTGTGAATACTTGTTCTAAAACTTCTATTTGCGATGTGTTAAAGCGAAGTGAATATATTTTTGTTACTGAAGATAGTGCAACGATGTTATCCGAATCAATCCAAACCGGTCGCATTGTTATTTCAGTTTGTCGTGAATATTCTGAAAAAGATGAAATTATTCAAAATTATTTAGATCTCGAATTAATACAACGTAAAACTATTGGGCAGATAACTGAAGCTGCATATATCAAACCAAAATTAAATGCTCAGCATATTGAACAAATCGTGACTCAACAACTTGCAGAAGATTTGAGGGCAAAATCTCAAGAACTCAGTTTTTATAAATGTCATGCAAAAAAAGCTGTTATCTATTAATTAAAGATTTTATACGGTAGAAATTAAAAGCTCACAGATGTGGGCTTTATTTTAATGGTATTTCTCTCTGTAAAATTAGCCCCTCAGGTTGAGGTTTCATCTTTTCCTCAAACTGCACTGCAAAAGATAAATACATCAAAGAATTTCTAACTAATCGAACAAGATCCATTAATGAGCTTTCAAATTCTGATAAAGGTATTTCTAAAATATAATTTGCTTTCATTTCTTTTTCTTTTATTTTTTCTAAGATTTCCAGATATTCAAAAGACTCTACTTCACCTTGTTCTATTAAAATATTCTGCTGATCTTTTAAGTTCTGATATGCAAATTCTGACGTCATATCAAATTTGGTATTTAATTCATATCCAAAATCATCAATAACTCTAAAAGACCTATGCTCTAGACAGTTACGAATTTTTGATAATCTAGGCTTTTCAATTTTTTCTCTAGAATTTAATTCGCTCACTTTATCATGACCATTCAGCTGATCAGATTCAATTTCTTTTAAAATATAGAACAAAGCATGTAAAAAGTAGTTCTTTGAATCCTTCAGTTTATCACGTGGCTTAAATTTTCTATTTTCATTCCATCCAAAAACTTTTGAAAAAGTAATTTGACGATCATTCATTTCTAAATCTAAATACTTAGCTAAAAAGTATGAAATTTTGTCAAAAATTGAATATAAAATTCTAAAAGCCGATTTCATTTGTGATGTTTTTAAATTATCAATTGCATGTAAAGTATCATACACATGTGGATAGGTTTTATTATAAAAATGTTGAGTATCCGTTTTTATTTCAGAAGCTTGAAAAATTAAAAATCTAGCATAAGTATATTCATTTCTAAGCTCATCAAAATTTGAATGATATACGAGACTTTCTTTAAGGCTCAAAGACGAATTAATTTTATAGGTCATATCAGGAAGCCCCAAAATGTCCTGAAGTACAATTTCATCCTCAAATAAATCGTTTAAGTCATTTAAAAATAATTTGTTTTCTGCACTCCAAACTAGATACCTAAGCTCAGCCTTAGTTTTTGTCTTTTGTTTATATTAGACTTCTTTCATAATTCATTTTTTGCTCAGCTCTAAATTATAGATTCCTGCAATTAAATTGAATCTTAAGCCCAGTCTTTTTCCTCGATTACGATATCGCTCGGCAAGGATTTTGAAAGTT
>NZ_VPBM01000029.1:0-23143 GCF_013418745.1 Acinetobacter sp. YH12126
AAAAATTAGTAAAAACCAAAATGGCAAAATCTGTTTTGGATACAGGATTTTCTGCACTAAAAACAATGCTCAAGTATAAATGCGAGAACGCAGGCGTATTGTTTGAAGAAGTCCAAGAAGCCTATACGACCCAAATCTGTTCGTGCTGCGGTGAGATCACCTCAAGTAGTCCAAAAGGTAGGACAGATCTTGGAATAAGAGAATGGGAGTGCATGAGCTGTGGTACAGCTCATGATCGAGATATAAACTCAGCTCTAAACATTCTTGCGCTTGGGCATAAGCGTCTAGCTGTAGGAATCACCCTCTTTTAAGGGGGTGAGGATGTCAATCAATAGAAAAGCGGACTTAAAGTCCGCTTGTTCAAATCTATATGCAAAGTTGATTATTGAATCACACCACAGGCAATACGGTCACCGCCACCGCCTAGAGGTTTAGGGTCGTCAGAGTAATTATCACCACCGGCATGGACCATGATGGCTAAGCCTTGTACATCCGCCAATTTCAAACGCGGTGCAATTAAATTCACTTTTGCTGTGCCATCCGTTTGAACTTGAAGGATCGGTAAGTCACCCATGTGACCGGTTAACGGTGTACCGTGGTGAGGTGCCGCTTTAGGGTTAAAGTGACCACCTGCAGCAAGAGCAGCACCCGCTTTTCCATCTTTTTCAGCTGGGGCACAAGAGCCTTTTTCATGAATATGGAAACCGTGTGGACCCGGAGGAAGCTGGGTTAAATTGGTATGAATAACCAAGCCAGCAGGGCTATCAACCAAGTTAATTTGACCGATGCTTTGACCAATACCTTGAGCAGTCACGGCATTGACCGTCACGGTTTTTGCATTCAGACCTGTTGAAGTCGAGGTACTCGCACAGCCTGTAAACATCAGGGCACTGACCGCAGCAAGCGCACCGAATTTAAATAGTGAAGACATGTTTGGCATCCTGTCTGTTTTTATGGAGTTTCAACCATTGAAACAGATGCGGATACAGGATGACAGATAATTTAAGTATTTGATTGTAATATTTGTTTAATGAATTCAAGCCTGAATTAAGGTTGTTCAGGCTTATCATCTATATTGTCTAAGTTATGTGCCAACGTTGCTTTGGGCATCATGACGGGTTCAATTTGGGTTTCATGCAACCATTCACGCCAAATGGCTAACAATACTGCCAAAATCACTGGGCCGATAAATAAACCGACAAGACCGAAACTGGCGATCCCACCCAAAACACCAAACATGATTAATAAGAATGGAATCTGCGTTGCCCCTGAAATCACTAAAGGACGAATCACGTTATCGGCTGTACTCACGATACATACACCCCAAGCCATGACGCCAATGGCTTCAATGGTTTGACCTTGTGAAAATAACCACAACGACACAGCGGTATATGAAATTGGTGGGCCAAACGGAATCAGTGCCAACATGAAGGTAATGATGGTTAGTAACATCGGGTTAGGGACATCGGCGACAAAATAGCTCACACCGGCAAGTAAAGCTTGGGCAATGGCGGTGAGACCGATGCCATACACTACGGCACGTGTGGTATCCGAGATGGTGGCAAGATAATGATGAATACGAGGCCCAATGACCATTTCGAGGGCTTTACTGACCTGACTTAAAATGGTTTGACCGTCACGATAGAAGAAAAATAAAGACATCACGGCAAAACACAGCTTAAAGATATTTTTACTGACTTCGCCGACCAAAACTTTACCGTAGTTCAAATGCCCCTGAATCCAAATTTGTACCGATTGAATAATACTGTTTGGGTCATTGTTCAGCTCATGCAGGGTACGACTGACTTCTTTACCAATAAACGGCAGTTGGCGAATAAAATCAGGCACATTGACATGACCAGAGAAAACTTGCTTTTGTAATTCAAAATACAAGTTACGGCCTTCATGTTGTAGCAAGAAGATCGCAAAAATCACCGGCAGACCTACCACGAGCACCACCAGTAAGATCATCAGCGCCGCACTTAGATTTGCACGATTGCCACAAAAACGATGCACCGATTGATACAGCGGCCAAGTCATATAGGCAATAATCGCTGCCCAAACAACGGGCACAATAAAGTATTTGAGTACGCTAAAGCTCAAAAAAATCAGGATAAAAAATAATCCGAACAATAAGACTTTTTGTAATGTAGGTGCGAACGTTGGCAATGCGTGCTCTGATTTTTTCATCATGTTGTGTTCAATCTTAACCGAAAAAAAAGCTCCCGAAAACGAGAGCTTGTTAACTTATGGTGAATATCTTTCAGGCTAGATCCTTGCAAGATTGGCCTTTATATCAGCAAAATGTGGAATGATGGGTTAAAACCACTCGGCTTCGTCTTCAATAATGGCATTGAGCACAGGTTGCCATTGTTGCTGCATGCCGAGGTACAATTTTTGCGTTTTATCAAAAACCGAAAGACCTTGCATGGCAAGTTGACCATAAGCAGTACGTTCAGAAATCCAAGCAACGGGCTGTTGTTCAACTTTATTGAAAAAATCTTGAATTTCTTTGGAATGAGCAGAATTGGGTTTGACACGATTGGCCAGCAATAAGATTTGGACTTTACCTTTACGAATCCGTTTAATTTCTTGTAAATGCTTTAAAAAACGACGGGTCGAGTCGATGTCGAAGAAAGATGGTTGTAGCGGGGTAACGATGGCGTGAGCTTCACTGACCAACTGATCTGCATGTTCACCCGATAACGCACCCGGTGCATCGATAATCAGATATTCAATCCCTTTCGGCACATCACCAATCGACTTTTCATGACGCCAATCTAGGCTCTGAATTGGGGCGGCAGTCTCTGGGCGCTGTTTGAGCCATTGACGTGCAGACTTTTGATTGTCAGCATCTGCCAAGGCCACTTTATAACCTTTTTGCGCAAGTGCAGAGGCTAAACTGATTGCTGTGATGGTTTTGCCACAACCACCTTTTTGATTGGCAATTAATATCGTTTTCATCGACCTAAATAGATTTTATTCTGCTCATCCCTAGCATATCATTGTTTAATGCGGGGAATATGACAAAGAACCAAAGTCTAAGTTTTTTCTATACGTTTCGCTGTAATATATTAAAAAGATTAGGAATTTTAAATGTCTGTCTGGATGGCCATGCTCATTGGCGCGTGTATTGGGATTGTACTGACCACCTTAATTTTAAGTGGCAGTCGCAATGGAAGGATAAAGGCAGAATACGAGCAATATATTGCAGAACTAGAATTGGAACATCAGCAGGCCTTGGCCCATGCACAAAAACGCAGTGTAAATACCAGTCGCGCTGTTTTAAAAGGCAAAATGGCCGAACAAATGGCGCCGATCATGCCCGAATTTCAATATTTACCTAGCGATGCAAAGTTTCTCGGTGACCCGATCGATTATGTGGTTTTTGATGGCTATACCGACTTTCGTGATGGTGATGGACTCGCTGAAGACATCGAAGTGGTGCTGATTGATATTAAAAGTGGTGGCGCACGTTTGACCAAAGGGCAACAAGCGATTGCTCAAGCCATTGCCGAAGGGCGAGTGCGTTTTGAAACTATCCGAATTGATTTTGAGCATATTTAAGCTCGCGTGACTCAGCCTCAGAACCGTCGAAAAGTAATAAGGACAGAATATCCACATGGAAAAACTCTTAGCGACTGCAGCCGTTTTTGCGCTCATGCTGTGGATATGGTCTGAATATTTTCGTGCCATTCCACATTTAGAGCAGACTGGTGTGCTGAAAAATTTTCAGGTCACAGCGACTCAGGCATTTTCCGGTGAATATTTGCTGTTGGATAAACGCTACTACAGTGCCAGTAGTCGTACATTACATCCGGCAGCACCGACCGTGGTGGGTGGCTTTCAAGACTTGGCCTATGTTAGCAATATTGATCTGCTACTGAGTTCAGGCGCAAATGATTTCCAGTCTTTAAAATATCATCTTGAATGGTCGCAGCAGAACCGCTGTTTTAACGTACAAGCGAAAGACGTGCCCTCGACACAAATTGAACAGCTCAAGTCCGAATTGCAAAATGTCAGTGTGATTGCTCAATCCGAAGACGTCGCAAATCGTATTCGCCGTTTAAAATCAGGGGATCGTGTGGAGATTTTGGGTGAATGGGTGGATGTGCATTCCACCAAAACAGGGAAGTCGTATAGCACCTTTAATGTGTTGAATAAAAAGCCCTGTCATATCCTAAAAATTAATGCCATTCGACTAATCAAAGACTAGGTACTTTTAACTAGATTTGATTGTGCTTAAACATGGCCTTGGAAGCTTTAACTCAACTTCTGTGCGCGGGCGAGCAACATGCGCTGTCCAATTTTTGGAATGCCTTCAGCATCAAAATACTGCGTTTCAAAACATTCAAACTGGGCATCTTCAAGCAACTTTTGCATATGACGATCCAGATGACAGCCATCCGCGACTTTCTTTTGAATGGGCGTCAATAAGTGTTGTAACTGCTTAATTTTCCCATTTTCATTGTGTTGTACATGCTCAACCAAATGAAATGTCCCTGTTGGTTTAAGGACGCGGTAGATTTCTTCAAGCGCAGTTTCAATATCGGCAATGCTGCATAAGGTCCATGTACTCACGACATGATCTAGACTTTCATCTGCAAAGGGTAATTTTTCAGCACCGGCTAAAATATGCTGTACCTCAAAGGGCGCGGCATGTACACGTTCAGCAGCTAAATGAAAAATATCAGGATTGGGCTCAAGCGCAAAAACCGTATCGACATTTTGATAAAATGCTAAATTCAAACCAGTACCAAAGCCAATTTCGAGCACCTCACCAGACACGGCTAAAAGGAGTTCGCGTCGTTTATCCATCAGGCTTGGCGCCTGCATGACTTGATTTAAAAGATGCGGAAAAATGTGTTGTTGATAAAATTTATAAATCATAGCGAGTATTGTTGTTGGCTTTTTTTAAAGTGTAATTCATGTCTTTTAAATTTTAAATCATGTGGTAGGGCGTGAATATGGGCCAATTGACTGAATAACAGCATTTTGTTACCAAGTTCATAAGGTTTATGCAGACTGTGTGCGTAATATAGAGTTACAACTAGTGAAAACGACATTCATCAGGCTCAACCTACGCGATTTTAAGCTCATGTTCAGGTTGGGGCATTATGAATAGATGAAGTCGGCTCAATTGCAGAATTAAAATTGAGTAATGTGAAGTATTACAGGGTAAGAGGATAACGCGATGATCAAGCGAATTGCATTAAGTACTGTGCTTGCAGGCTTTTTATTGAATGTCGGTGTCCAAGCGTCTTCAGATTATAATATTGCCAAAGGCTTAGCACCTGCTGCCAAAGGCCAGTCAATTTCCACCTTGAAAGAATTTAAAGGTGATTTCCGAATTTTAGGTTCTAAAACCTATCAAACAGATGAACAAGCAAAATTTTCTCCGATCGATTATGCGGTCAGTTGGGGCTTATTTGCAGAGCCAGAAATTGCTCGTACGATTTCAGTCAATCAATATGACCGTTTCTTAAATTGGAAAATGGATCGTGTTCCTGTACCGCAAAAGCAAGCCATGATGATGGTGTCGAATATGCACATCATTCCTGCAAACCCGCAAATTGCTAAACAAATTACTCAAGTAAAACGTGGCGATCTTGTGCGTTTAAAAGGGGATTTGGTTGAGGTGAAAGACAAAGATTTGGTTTGGACTTCATCTTTGACCCCAACAGATACGGGTGATGGGGCTTGTGAAGTTTTTCGTGTAAGTTCGATTCAGTGGATTGAAAAAGTCAAAGGCTAAACTTCGATTACATCGAGATCGTATTGAAATCGGTGTGCATTAGATTCAAGGTAAAATAATTTGATGATGAAAATGACGATAAAGAAACAGCTTATTTTGAGTCTAATGTTGGCGAGTGGTTTGGCGCTTGGTGGATGTACCAGTATGAGTTCAACTGTAGATGGGAAAACCCATGTATTTACTGAACAGCAAAGTTGTCCGACTTTGCTTGAGATGGATCGTGGACAGACTTTGGAAGTACTGTTAAACGAAAATCCAAGTACTGGTTATGTATGGTCTTTGGCTGAGCAACCGAAACTTTTTAAAGTTGAAGAAGTGTTTCAGTCAGCTCAACAACAAGATGCTGCGGATACGACACCAGTACTAGGCGGAGGCGGTCAAAAAACTTATCGTTTTACCGCAACGACTGCGGGTGAAGAATTACTACATTTGAAGCATGCACGAGCTTGGGAAAAAACCGCGATGGCTGAATGGACTTGCAGAGTTCGAGTGTCTTGATTTGAACCGATGATGAACGATAAAAAAAGCCAGTATTTATACTGGCTTTTTTATTGCAAATGAACTGATTTAAAACGTCCACGTATGTATTATTTCGCGCTCAGCGCTTGACCGTCAAATTGAATACCTTCCCAACCATTTTGCATAAATTGGCGAATGTTTTGGTGGTCAGTTGCGTCTGGTGTCGCCAAAACAGCAGCATAATGTTCAGCAAAAAGACTTAAGGTTTCAGCTTGGTTTAGACCATTCAATTGGGCAAAAGAAAATACTTTGGCACTGCCTTGGTTTTCAGTCGCTGCATTGGCTTGTTTGCCATTGGTAAAAGCGGTTGCTGTGTGGTTATAACGCGCTTCAATAAATGCAATCACATCTGAAAATTTCGCAGTCCCTGCTTGAAGTTGATCTAATAATTCCTGAGCCATAATGTCCTCTTTCAATAAAAAAATACCGCAAAGTGTTGCAGACTATAGCAAGCTTTGGCCCAAACATTTAACACTATTTGCGTAAATTAAATGCGTGTATATTGAAGGGCAACCTTAGGCAGTCTGTTGCCTAAATTGTAGATACCAATGATGTTGAAGTAGGACAACTATGAACTGGCTTTTGGTCGCATGTGGCGGCGCAATTGGGGCAACACTTCGCTATGCAGCAGGACTGTTATTGGCCAAGCCAACAGTACTCTTTCCTTGGGCAACATGGTGGGTGAATATTTTAGGTTGCTTTTGTGCAGGTGTGTTCTTTGCATTTAGCCAAAAATATCCCGTTCTACAAAATGAAGCACGCTTATTGCTTATGGTTGGGATCTTAGGTGGCTTTACCACCTTTTCCAGTTTCGGCTTAGAAACCTTTCAACTGCTTAGACAAGGGCAAAGTGGGCTAGCATTCAGTTATGCTATTTCCAGTGTGGTAATTGGTGTCATCGTATTGGGGCTGGGATATTACTTATTTCAGTCAATTTTAAAAATAGATGTTTAAAACAACGCTTGAAAACCTCAAAATTTCAGACATAAAAAAAAGAAGTTCAGGCTGGAGGAGGGGAACCCTGAACTTCTTCAATGCTTTAATTTTAAAAGCAAAAACTTAATCGAAACTGAACTTATTGTGAGCGTTTGAAACGTGCAAAGCGTTTATTAAAGTTCGCTATACGTCCTTCATTATTCACTTGACGTTGTTCACCTGTATAAAAAGGATGTGATGCACTTGAGATATCGAGCGTCACATAGGGATAAGTTTTGCCTTCAAACTCTTTGGTTTGATTGGTGCTTAAGGTACTGCCAATCACAAAAAAGGCATTGGCATTGGTGTCATGAAAGAGCACTTCACGGTATTCGGGATGGATGTTGGCACGCATTCTTCTGTTCCTTAAATTTATTGATTAAAGTGATGTTATAACATAACAATTAAAAATGCAAATATTGCCTGAAATTCATCAGGCAATCAGCTCTACATGTTCCCTTAAGCGCTAGGTGGGACCAATTCATCAAAGAGATCATTGAGATTGTCATGCACTTTCAAATGAATCAAATTCCAATAATGCCCTGAAACAGTCCGGTTCACCATCAGGGTATCCGGTGATGGTTTAAACACATCCCAGTATTTAAGAGAAGGCTTAATTAATTCTACCCCGTCATGATGTGCTGAGTTTTCAGCAAAGTCGTATTGTGTGGTTAGCGGACGCATCAGTACTTCCAGCCATTGTTCATACAACTCCGCAGGGAATTTACCGAGTTCATTGAGTGAATGTAAGGCATCGAGTTGCTGTTCCATCAGTGGAATATCGTGCTTGCGTGCAGCATTGATCAATTGCTTAAAGTGCGACACGATTTCAGGAGACAGGGTTTTCACACCGCCGTAGTCATATACGATGACTGAACCATCTTGACGAAAGGCGAAGTTGCCCGGATGCGGGTCACAGTGGAAACGTTTAAGGAAGAAAATTTCACGACCAATGGCACGGAATAAGCGCCTTCCCAAGGCATTTCGTTTTTCTTGTGACCATGTGCTGGCAGTTTCTATACTGTCGCCAAGCTCTAGACTTAAAGTCAAAATATGACGTGAAGAATAATCTTTATAGACCTGTGGAATAATGATTTTGTCATCCAACGCACTATGAAAAGCACGGGCCACATCTAAGTTTTGTGCTTCAATTTCATAGTTTAGTTCATTGTCCAAACTGTCCTGAATTTCACGAAATAGCTTGTCTTGTAACTTCCGATCAATTTTCAATACGCCCATCAGACGAAGTGCAAGCCTAACTTGTTTTAAATCACTTTCACAGGCTTCTTCGACACCCGGATATTGCACTTTCACCACCACCTGCTGACCATTAGGTAACACGGCTTTATGCACCTGCCCAATGGATGCAGCGGCAAAAGGTTGTTCTTCAAAACTTTTAAAAATTTGAGCGAGGGGTTTGCCGAGTTCTTGTTCTACTTGGGCCTTAATTTCAGCAAAAGGCATGGCTGGCGCTTGGCGTTGTAATTTACTAATGGCTTTTGCGACTTCAGGTGGAAAAATGTCTTTGTACTGCGAGGCAATTTGTCCGACTTTCATCACCGCACCTTTCATTTCACCCAAAGTGTCTGCAATTTGCAGACCGATGTCCTGAAAAAGTTTACTGCGAGATGCATTTTTCTGTTCTTCATCGGCAGTGATATTGCGGATGGAATTGGAAACGGTTTTAGTAGCAATGCTTGCCGTCATACTGGCAAGTTTCATAAAGCGACGACCCGGTGTGCTAGCCGTTTTTGCCATGTGATGTTCCTCAAGATCATCATTTATTATCTAATACCGATCATAGGCGACAAAACACAAACTGCCTACTTTAAATTGTTAAGACTTTATTTGCATTGATAAAATGATGGGCAAAAATGTAAATACTGAAAATAATTCAGGCAAATTTAAGCCACGTGCTGAATGGTTTAAAATATCGCGTCGCTAGAAGAGAACTGAACGATGAAAGTGTATCGCTATTTAACCGGTAAAGATGATGTCAATTTCTGTGCCCGTGTGACCAAAGCTTTAAATGAAGGCTATGAATTGTATGGATCACCGACCATGAGTTTTAATGGGACAGAGGTGATTGTCGGGCAGGCGATCGTGAAAGACGTAGAGGACGACAGCCAAGTGCCACAAAGTTTAAAAAATGCCATCGAGGCGCTTAATTAGTTGGTTTTTGCTGCTTCGCTCGATTCAGTTTTTTCGAGTTCTAAATGTGGACTGAGATATTTACTGCATTGGTTATGGTGTAAATTTTCATTCAATGTGAGGAGGTTTTGCGTCACGATAAAATCCTGATTATCTGCAGAGGCAAACTTTTGATTGGCCTTGATGAAGTCTTGATAGGTATACGCCATACCAGACTGCTGACAACTTAATTTTAAACGTGCGGTATATGAGTCCGCCTGTTGTTCATGATAAAAGCGAAAGGCTGTCCAAAGTGCTTGATTGATGTAATCAAATTCGGGTTGTGATTGGACTTTGATGGGTGCATGATATAAAGGAAATTCATGTCGGTTGATCGTTTGTTCAGCTTGTAGTGACATGGAAAAGCCTAAGCTCAGACAGAGACTGATCGAGCGAAATACATGGGACATGTTTATTTTCCTCTTCTTCGTGCTTTTTATTTATGGCATTGCTATGCAGGGTGTTAATTTGCATTAATCTTCTGCATAGCGTAGCCGTATTTTTAAGTAACTTTTTAGATGATTTTTTAGGGCTTATCCCGCATGTGCTAAACGTTTATTCATCATAAATAAACGTGTAAGTAGCAGTATACATGCGACAGTCAGGCCCACAATCAGGCCAATCCAAACGCCTGCAGCACCAGTCGTGGTAAAGCGTGCAAGATAGATCCCGACAGGGAAGGCAATGATCCAATACGCGATCATGGTGATCCACATCGGCCCTTTAGTGTCTTGCATACCGCGTAAACACCCTGCGGCACTGACTTGCCATGCGTCCATCAACTGATAGGCAATCGCGAACAAGACCAAATATACAGCAAGCTGAGTCACATCATAGTCATTGGTATAGAGTGACACAATTTCATTACGTAAAAGCCAAAGCAGCAACATGGTAATCAGGGCAAATACCGTCCCTGTCAACATACCGACTTTCTGGACTTTTCGCATAGCCAGCCAGTTCTTTTCCCCATAATAGGTACCGACCCGAATGGTCAGCGCAATCGCTAGTGACATCGGAATCATAAACAATTGCGAGGTAATCGAAATGGCGACTTGATGCGCGGCAATGGTGACTTCGCCCAAAGGACTCAAAACAATAGCGGCTGTACTAAAAATACTGACTTCAAAGAAAATGGCTAAGCCAATAGGAAAGCCAAGTTTTAAGATACGTTTGATCCATTCACTGTTCATTTTTTCAAAAGCAGCGAAAGGTTGGGTCTTTTGATAGGCCGATCCTTTGAAAACGTACATCGCCAAAGCAAAGAACATCAACCATTGTAAAATCGCGGTGGCAAAACCACATCCTGCAGAACCCAATTCAGGGACTGGGCCTAAACCATACATAAAAATAAAGTTTAGTGGAATTAACACCAATAAAGCTAGCAGACTCAGCACAGTGACTGGTCGCGGATGCCCCAAAGCTTCTGAGTAGCCACGTAAAGCTGCGTACATGGTGACAGCAGGCATACCTAAACTAATGGCGTGTAAGAATAAACTCGCCTTCGGCAGCAATGCTTCAGGGACACCCAATAACGGTAAAAGCAGCGGCATGGCTTGTAAGACTAATGCGGCAATGATCCCTAAAAATAATGCGACCCATAACGACTGACGGGCGATGGTGGCAATTTTTTCAGGCGTGCGAGCACCATTGGCTTCGGCCACCAATGGGGTGGTTGCAATCATAATGCCGCTGAACAGCAGCATGACCGGTATCCATAAACCGACCCCGACCGCAATGGCTGCAAGGTCATTGGCGGACATGTGTCCAGCCATGATGGTATCAATGAGACCAAATCCCGCTTGCGCAAACTGCGTGATCAATATCGGGATCATTAAATGAAACAGTTGTTTTAATTCATACTTGCTGCTTGTTACAGCCGTGACAGTAGACACAGAATGTACTCATTTCTTGTGAGGTGCTTAGGAATGAGGTCTTAGCGTTGGAAAGTGAGAAGCACACCAATAAAAATCACCACGCCACCCAATAAGCGTTGCCAGTTAATCGGGGTTTTTTCAGTGCCGAGCAAGCCAAACTGGTCAAATACCATCGACATTAAGATCTGTCCAAAAATAATCAGACCGGAGAGGGATAAAAAACCCAGTTTCGGTGCGGTATAAATACTGATACTGATGGCATAAACACCCAAACATCCCCCCAGCCATAAATACCAAGGGATTTGAGCAAAACTTGCAAAGTCCGGTTTTTCGGCCGATTGAAAAAACACCATAAAGGCGAGGACTATTGTACCAACCAAAAAAGAAAAAAGGGCAGCTTGCAGCGGTGAATATAAATATTCACGCAATTGGCTGTTGATCGCTGTTTGAATGGTCATGGCGATACCAACACCCATCGCGAGCGGCAGTAAGTACAATAAATGGCTGCTTATTTTCATCTTCTAATCATCTAATTCTTCTTAAATTTATTAGTCTACTGTATTGTGGATGAGATTTCATAAGCGCTCTGATGCAGTCATGTTAAAATGCGCTTACTTCTTTTGTTCCTTTTGAGCATTTTCCTTGGTTGAATTAAATCCTGCAGTTGTTCCGTTATCTTTATACATTCACATGCCGTGGTGTGTGCGCAAATGTCCATACTGTGACTTTAATTCGCATGCAGTGCCGAATGGTGAATTGTCTTTAGACTTAGAACAAGAATATTTACAGGCGTTGGTTGAAGACTTTAAAACGCAAGTCGATTTTGCTCAGGGTCGCCTGATTCATAGTGTATTTATTGGTGGGGGTACACCATCGCTCATTTCATCCAAAGGCTATCAATGGTTATTTGCTCAACTCAAAGCGTTAGTGCCATTTGAAGCGGACTGTGAAATTACCTTGGAAGCCAATCCGGGCACGGTTGAGCACGATCCTTTTGCCGGTTATTTAGATGCAGGGATTAATCGTCTATCTATCGGTGTGCAAAGTTTTAATACCGACCAGCTGAAAAAGCTGGGGCGGATTCATTCGAATGATGATGCGATTTCTGCCATTCAGCATGCGCGAGAAGCAGGCTTTGAACGAGTGAATGTTGATTTAATGCATGGCCTTCCTGAGCAAAGTCTAGAACAAGCACTGTTGGATTTAAAACTTGCTGTTGAAAATGGCGCAACGCATGTGTCGTGGTATCAGTTGACCATTGAACCTAATACGGTTTTCTTCCGCACAAAACCGATTTTACCTGTCGATGATGTGCTTGAAGATATTCAAGAACAGGGCGAAGCCTATTTAACAGCGCAAGGCTTTATCAATTATGAAGTATCGGCATGGCGTAAAGAAAAGCCGTCGGCACATAATTTAAATTATTGGCAGTTTGGCGATTATTTGGCGATTGGCGCAGGCGCACATGGCAAAGTGACCATGCCAGACGGGGTGTATCGTTTCCAAAAAACCCGATTGCCGAAAGACTATTTAGCCAAAGTACCTGCTGAACATCTTCAGTTTAAGCGCATCGAAGCAGCCGACATGCCTTTTGAATTTATGATGAATGCACTTCGTTTAAATCATGGGGTGGAAGCCAAGCTATATAGCGAGCGTACAGGGGAAAGTTTAGAGCCGATTGCTGAGTTATTGCTTTCCTTGCAAAAACGTAAATTGATGGTCAATGATCCAACACGTTTGTCTTGTACCGAGCAGGGGCATATCTTTTTAAACTCAGTATTGGAAGAATTCCTGTAATGAAAGCTATGTCAAACTTGTTTTAAAATTTGAGCGACAAGTAATTTTTCATATTTCGAATGTAATTTGCAGAATGTGTATGAAATTATTCAGTTGATAATTGAATTTACATGGCATAAAGGAACTTCAGAAAATGAAATATATTTTAACTGCGACGTTATTAACTATAGCTTTGGTGGGTTGCACTGATAAAAAAGCACCATCAGAACAAAATGTTGCAACAGAGGCAACGGCCACAACTGCACAAAAAAACGATGTTGCAGTAGCTCAAGATGAGCAAGTGATTCACTTTACAGGGCCACAAGATCTAAGCCTTGAGTTAAAAACCAAAGATAATTTTGAAACCGCACATTTGACTGATAATTCTGATCGTGTGTATGAATTGAAACGAGCAGTTTCAGGAAGTGGTGTACGACTTGCCAACGACCAAGGTGTTTCAATTCACTTTAAGAACTTTAATGGTGTGAATGAAGGCACAGTTGAGTTGGTAAAAGATAAACCCATAGAGATTAAAGAATTTATTGCTGATAAAGCAAAGTAAATATTAAAAAAGACCGCATGAGCGGTCTTTTTTTAATTTAGCTTAACGATGTTTCGGTGGCATTGGCGGTAATTTATGCTGCGAAGCAGGTTTGTGTTGATTGCCTTTAAAAGCTACTGCCTTATGATTTTGTTTGGCAAATTTTGCATGAGCTTGTTGATGCTCTTTTTTCACTATTTGCGGCCCAGCAGGTTTGTGATGTGTTGCTTTAGGCGGTACAGGTTTTTTATCGAAGTATGTAGCAGGTGGTGGATTTTTATGATCGAATGCAGGCGCTGCCATTGCAGACATTGTCGCAGTTATTGCAATCAGACCAATCATCAATGAAGACATCAATTTTTCATGGTTACGCTCTCTATGAATCAATGAAGTCATCATAGGGGGAGGCTATGGAGAAGATATGAAGTTGTATGAGATACAAATGTAAAGCTAAAATTATGAAGTTAAATTTACTTTAAGTATTTAATATTTATTAAATAAAATTATGTTTTAGCGATAAGGTGTTCTATTTTTGTTGTAAAATACAACAATATTTCTCCATATAAAGTTCATCTTTATACATTGTTATTACCTCATGAAGAAATTAAGAATACTACTCGTAATTCCTATAGATCAAAATTAAAAGAGAAGACAATAAAAAGACCGCTGAAGCGGTCTTTTTATTGAGTCATTTAACTCGGTTTAAAGCTTAGTAGTCAAAGCTAAAGTGTTCAGGTGCCAAAGAAGTCATGGTCTTCGATGGGTTGACCATTGCTTCAGCGTGACCTTGTGAGCGTGGTAATAGACGTTCAAAGTAGAAGTCAGCCACTTTGATTTTTGCTTTATAGAACTCAGGAACTTCTGCACCATTGCCTTCTGCTAGTTTTTCAGAAGCTACAGCGGCTTGTTGTGCCCAGAAGTAAGCCATCATCACGTAGCCAGAGAACATCAAGAAATCTACAGATGCAGAAGATACGATGTCACGGTCTTTACGTGCAGCAAGCATGATACGAACAGTTAATGCATTCCACTGTGCGCAAAGCTTCGTTAAGTCCCACGCAAAACGACGCATGTATTTGTTACGTGCATGTTGACCACAGAACTTCAAGATTTCTGCTGTGTATTCACGAATCACTTTACCTTTAGAGGTCAACAGAACTTTACGACCAATCAAGTCTAGTGCTTGAACACCGGTTGTGCCTTCGTAGAGAGTAGAGATACGTGAGTCACGAACGATTTGTTCCATGCCCCATTCTTTAATATAACCATGACCACCGTATACTTGCATACCATGGTTTGCAGCTTCATAACCCATTTCGGTTAAGAAACCTTTGAGAATCGGTGTGTAGAAGCCTAAGTGGTCATCATGTGCTTCAAACGCTGCTGTATCACCGCGGGTTAAAGCATCAGTCATTTTGTCCGCAATTTGAGCTGCATAGTAAATCATTGAACGGCCGCCTTCAGCGATCGCTTTTTGAGTTAAAAGCATACGACGTACGTCTGCATGGTGAATAATCGCATCGGCTACCTTTTCAGGATCTTTTTTACCTGAAAGTGCACGCATAGACATACGTTCTTTGGCGTATGGAAGTGCGCCTTGGAATGCCAATTCAGCATGTGCAATACCTTGAATTGCTGTACCAATACGTGCAGTGTTCATGAAGGTGAACATTGCATGTAGGCCTTTGTGTTTTTCACCGATCAAGTAACCAATGGCATTGTCAAAGTTCAGCACAGCTGTTGCCGAAGCACGGATCCCCATTTTGTGTTCAATCGAACCACACGTTACAGGATTGCGTTCGCCCACTGAACCGTCTGCTTTCACAAGGAATTTTGGAACGATGAACAATGAAATCCCTTTAGTACCTGCAGGAGCATCTGGAAGACGAGCAAGTACGATATGCACGATGTTATCTGTTAAATCATGCTCACCCGCAGAGATGAAGATTTTTGTACCAGAAATTGCATAGCTACCGTCAGCTTGAGGTTCCGCTTTGGTTTTTACCTGACCTAAGTCGGTACCGCATTGAGGTTCAGTTAAGCACATGGTGCCTGACCAAGTTCCAGCAACAAGGTTCGGTAAATATTGGTTTTTCTGTTCTTCTGAACCAAATTGTAGAATGGTGTTGATACAACCTACGCTGAGACCCGGATACATTTGGAATGACCAGTTTGCTGTACCCATCATTTCAGATTTGATGAGATTCAACGACTGTGGCAAGTTTTGACCGCCAAATTCTTCAGGGAAAGACAGACCTTGCCAGCCACCCTGTACAAATTGGTCATAGGCTTCTTTAAACCCTTTTGGTGTTTTCACATCACCATTTTCAAAATGACAGCCTTCTTCATCACCCGTATGGTTTAAAGGTGAAAGGATGTTTTCACAAAAATCCGCTGCACCTTCTAAAATCATGTCGACAGTATCTGCATCAGCAGCTTCACCATTAGACAAAGTTTTGTAGTGTGCTGGGTAATCGAGCACTTCATTCATTAAGAAACGAATATCGTGTAAAGGCGCTTTATATGCAGGCATAGTCTTAATCCTAATATCTAAATTTTTTTGGATTATCTGTATTGATGATTTGATTATTCATAATTTCATCCAAAAAACATTGATGAATAAGCCCTTAAAAAATGTCAGAAAGGCGAATTGTAATATTTAACCAACATGTGAAAAGTAAACTTCTGATAGACTTGATGTTGATCTTTTGATCATTTTTTTCTTTTAATAAATCATAAAGAACTTAGGTCTTTCGTACAATTATGCGATTAAAATATATAACACTTTGTTTACTGGGTTTGAGCATTACTGGGTGTGCTCAACATGTCATAAAAACCAATTCAACGGAGCAGTCTCTCGGGCAACAAGCCACTCAAGGCTTAAACGCAATGTTTGAAAATGCCAGTTATGACATGAAAGGGCAATTTTCAATTCAGACCGATATTCAGTTCGATGAAAAAAAGCCTGAAACCAAGTCAAAACCTGCGATAAGCACACAGCCAGAGCTGGATCCTAAACTTAAAAAACAACTGGATCAGTTGATTAAAACCCAAAATATTCCATTTAGCCAAAAAGAAAAGAAACTGCTCTATCAAGCGATTGCCAATGAATCGATCCCACCATCAGCGCGCTATAGCGATGAAGAGGATGGCGTTTCTCCGCAATCTAAAATTGCACAATCACTGCTGAATGTGCTGAATGATTTACAGTTTAGCTATAGCGGTTCAGTACATTTTAGAGAAAAACTTGCCGCCTTAACCTTGCAATTGAGTTATCAAAAACCGACTTTGCAGGTGAATGCACAGTTGCCGATGATCATTGATTTTAATCAACATAAATTTTATACCAACTACTTTGCGTTCATGCCGTTTATGGTAAATCGTGAAAGCCAAAGCAGCTTGGCTTATGTGGATTTTTCAAAACATAAAGAGACGATTGCTCAGTACGATTTGAAAAAATTTGCTGACTATTTAAAACAAATGAATGCTTTGCCCTATGTCTTGGCAGAGCCAAATCAAGTGCAAAATATTGCTTTAACACGTGATGACAAAAATGCAGGGCTGACTAAAAAAATCCGCTATGTGGGTGATCTCGATGCGCTATACACCCAGCTTGAACTTTTCGATTTTGTGAACGCCAACTATTACACCACGCAAATCAAAGGTCAGCGTAATAGTGACGCCGAGCAAGATGAATCTGTGGACGCAGCTGTGCATCACAGTGCTTCCGAAGAGGCGATGGCTGCGGCTGAAGCGGCGGGAGGGACTGCAGTAGCGGCAGCAGTTGAGGATGAAGACTTTGATGAGGCTTATGCATCTGTAGAACGTGTGAATGAGCTGCTCAATGCGAAAATGCATGGCCTGATGTATCACCAACATGAAACGGAAGAAGAACAAACGTCTTCTGCCGCTGAATCTGCTGAATACGCGATTGATACTGCAAGTGCATATGCGGAGGCGACCGCGGGTGATGACGAAGAAACCTATAGTTCGGATACTGAAGTAACCGAAGCTTATGCGGCTTCAGAAGAAGATGATGAAACAGCGAATTTATCTGAGGAAGTCTGTCAGGCCTTGATGAACACCAAACAGGTGCCGATTGGTAAAGTCACACTGTGTCAGGATTATCAAGATGTTCGGGTGATACCGCTGCAAGAAGATTCTGTACCATCGGCCTCTGCTGCGGACGCATCCAATACAGATTCAGAGATTTCGGATGCTGTTGAGCAATTAAAACCAGTATTCCAGCAATATCAAAGTGAACAACTTATCGATGTAAAACAATTCCAGCAATTATGGCAAAAGCATCAAGCTGAAATTGCGCAGGTGCTGAATACACAGGATAAATCATCTTCGAATGTCGTGATGGATGTAGGCTTAGATCATAAAGGCCGAGTCCAAGTAATGGACTATCAATTGGACTTTAATGAGCCACGTTTAGGTCAATTAAAGCTGAAAAGTAGCAACCAAATTTTGAATTATGGCAATGCGACTAAAATTGATCGTCAAGCCATGAAACAGGCAAAATCCATTGAGGAAGTCAGTAAAGATTCACTCTTTGAAAATATGTTGAAAGGCCTGCTTGCGCCAATCACGGGAAATGATCCTCTGCTTGTTGAAGCAGAAACTGCATCGGTCGATGATGTCCGTGCTGCAAATGAAGAAATCGAACTTCCTGAATATCTCAGTACTGTGGCATTGCAAAGTTATAAACGTCATCAATCTGAAGTGAAAGCCTATCAAGCGGCATTTGTCGTGGCATTTGCTAACTATCGCGCTCAGTATGTGCGTTATTACTCAGCCAATGATTTGAATGAAATTGCAGAAGTTTATGCATATCGATTTGTTGATGGCTTAAAAGAGCCAACAGGTAATGCGCTGAGACGTTTAAATCAATTACGTGATAAGCATGCTTTGCATCGCTATCAAGACTTTGATGACTTAGGTTCTTCAGTCAATCATTATGTGCAGTCGGGGATTGGTGAGTACAAAGCTCAGGTTGAGTGGAAACAATTGCAAAAAACCTATAAGACTGATCAGGCGATTTTTGCACATTTATATCAACAAAACTTTTTAGCCAGTTATGAACTGGAAGGAACTGAAAAAGCGCATTTGGTGAAAGCATCAAAAATCTATGCGCAAGCCTTTGCTGATGATATCAAAGGAAAATTATCAGAAGCGTCATTGCAAGGCCTAACAGCAGAACACGAAGAGTTGTTCAGCCAATCGGCTTATTATGAGACTTATAAGGCGATACAAAAACACAAGAACTAAGTTGGATCAAAAAAAGAACCTCAATTGAGGTTCTTTTTTTAGGTGTTTAGCCTGCTCAGAAAGTAAATTGAGCAAATCATTTTGAATTATAGAAAGTCTTTTAGATCAGGTTTGACGCCATTCCAAATGGAAAAAGATTCAATCGCTTGACCAACCAACATGCCAAAACCTTCTGAGGTTGGAACGTGGCGTGCTTTGGCTTGATCCAAAAACGTCGACGGTTTGCCATAGGCCATTTCATAGGCGTGCGTGAATTGTAAAGCTTCAGGCAAAATCAGTGCATCACCCGTTAAGCTGGCCGATGTGGCATTAATCACCAGATCAAATTGACCTGCTAAGTCAGTGAGGGCAATGGCTGCAAGTTCGGCATTGGGGACAGCAGTTTTTAAGTCAGCGACCAATTGTTCAGCACGCGCTAAAGTCCGGTTGGCAATCACGATTTTTTTGGCCCCAGCTTGTACCAGTGGGTAAATCACGCCACGTGTTGCACCACCTGCACCAATGATCAATATATCGCTCTGTTCTAAATTCCAATCTAAGGCATGAATGGCATTCACCAAGCCTTGACCATCAGTATTATCACCGTGTAATTGACCATCTTGCATCCAAAGTGTATTGACCGCACCTGCAATTTTGGCACGTTCAGTAAGGACGGCACATTGTGCATACGCTTGTTCTTTAAACGGAACAGTGACATTCATACCGATACCACCTTCGGCAAAGAAGGATTCGACACTGTGCTGAAAACCATCGAGTGGCGCAAGTCGTTTGCTGTACTGAATGTCGAGGCCTGTTTTTTCAGCAAAGGCATGATGAAGTTCAGGTGAGCGTGATTGTTCAATCGGGTTGCCAATCACGGCAAATTGTTTGCTCATTGCACAGCGTCCATGTAGATGTGAAAGAGCAGACAATATACGCCAAATGTGATGATGGCTAAAGTTCGGGCAGTCTTAAAATCGTGAAATAAAGGAGGAAAATTAAGGATTACAAATATCTAAGACGCTTTGAATCAAGATGCTCGCAGCACTGATGACTAGACCAATCAAGGCAACGACCATGAAGCCAATAGCCAAATTATCATTCAAAGAGGTTTCGGAAAAAATATTAGTACTGATAGCGCTGATCAGCACAACAGCAAAGCTCCAAAACACCAAGGCAGTAAGACTGACTGCTTTTTTATTGAGTGTTTGATGTGTCATGTGCGTTGTACTCCGTACAAGAAAGTTACAGCCATGAGTTTATTGACACATTGTGCAATGACATAGCGTAAAGCTGTTTAAAAGATGTGTCATTGTTGAGCAATATGATTACAAAGTAAATGCTTAAAAAATTTATTTATGCATCAAGATATTACCTAGAAATATAAATACTTTAATTAAAAGGCAATGAAAAGCCCCTGATGGACAGAGGCAAATACATGTCTATCTATTTTATTTCAATATATTAAGCCAATCATGCGGTTTTAAATAAAAGTCGGTGAGCTTTTTCTCTGGAGAATTTTCTTCCCATTCAGGACGATACGACCAGCCCGCCAAAGGTGGCATACTTACTAAAATGGATTCAATACGCCCACCAGTTTGTAAACCAAATAAGGTGCCACGGTCATACACTAGGTTATATTCAACGTAACGACCACGACGGTAAAGTTGGAAGTCTCGTTGTGCTTCGGTATAGGCTTTGTCTTGGTTTCTTTGGAAGATCGGTAAAATTGCCTCTAAATAACCATTACCGACGGCCTGCATATATTTGAAACAGGTTTCAAAGTCCCATTGGTTGAGATCATCAAAGAATAAACCACCCACACCACGTTGTTCATCACGGTGTTTTAGATAGAAATAGTCATCACACCATTTTTTATGTTCTTCATAGAGCGTATCGCTAAATGGGGCACAAAGATCATGGGCAGTTTGATGCCAAGACAAGACATCTTCATCATTTGGATAAAATGGAGTGAGGTCAAAACCACCGCCAAACCACCAAATCGGATCTTGTCCTTCTTTTTCGGCGACAAATAAACGCACATTGGCATGTGAGGTTGGGACGTTGGGGTTTTTCGGGTGAATTACCAACGACACGCCCATGGCTTGTGCTTTTGCACCTGCAATAGCGGGATGGCGTTCAGTCGCAGAGGCGGGTAATTTTGAAATATTGATGTGCGAGAACATCACACCGCCTTTTTCAATCACCGTTCCATTTTGAAGAACACGTGAGCGACCACCACCACCTTCAGGGCGTTCCCAGTCATCGATCGCAAATTCGGCACTTCCGCCACCAGCACGTTCTTGCTGTTCCAATGCGGCACAAATCCGTGCCTGTAAATCGCGAAGGAATTCATCTACACGTTGAATATCGGCTGAAGTTGGATTCTGCATGGTGACCTTTATTAAAATAATTTAAAGATAAGTGTCATCAAAGCATAAATTAGGTGAAAACTTAAGGCATTTTTCCCGATACTCAGCATCGGATCTTTGCTTTAAATCTAGAAATTTAGCGATTAAACCAAAAGTTCCTACGTAGTGAGCAGAAGTCCTTAGGCCAAAATTGGGCCTATTCCGACAAATTTGCTAGGTTGAATTCACTTCTGAAGCTCAGCACAATAATCATCAGGTAGATTTAAATTGAATCTCATTGATTGAAATGGTGCATCGATGTCTCAGCAGGCGAGTTCTTTAATTCAAAAATATAATGTACCGGGTCCACGCTATACCAGTTATCCAACCGTGCCGTATTGGGAGGAAGCTGAGTTTTCATTGCAACAGTGGAAACAGGGATTAAAGCGTTCATTTGATGAGAGCAATCACAGTGAAGGCATCAGTCTGTACATTCATCTGCCATTTTGTGAAAGCTTATGTACGTTTTGTGGTTGCCATAAAAAAGTCACAAAAAAGCATGAGATGGAGCAGCCTTATATTCAGGCGGTGCTGAAAGAATGGGACTTATATTGTCAGCTCTTGGTCGACCGGCCAATAATTAAAGAAATTCATTTGGGCGGGGGAACGCCTACTTTCTTTTCTCCTGAGCATCTCACCCAGTTGATTCAAGGCATTCTAGTGCATGCTGATATTGCCGATACACATGAGTTTAGCTTTGAAGGGCATCCGAACAATACCACACGTGAGCATTTACAAGCTTTGTATGATGTTGGTTTTCGACGCGTAAGTTATGGAGTGCAGGATTATAATGAGAAGGTGCAAAAAGCCATCCACCGTATTCAGCCCTTTGCACATGTTGAACAAGTGACACAGTGGGCACGTGATATTGGCTATACCTCTATTTCGCATGACTTGGTTTTTGGTTTGCCATTTCAGGATTTAAACGACGTGTTGCATACCATTGAACAGACCAATCGTTTGATGCCAGATCGCCTAGCCTTTTATAGCTATGCACATGTGCCGTGGATTAAGGGCAATGGTCAGCGTGGGTTTAAAGATGCCGATGTCCCGAAAGATGATTTAAAGCGTCAATGCTATGAAGAAGGTAAAAAACAGCTACTGGCGCAAGGCTATCATGAAATTGGGATGGATCATTTTGCATTAACCCAAGATCCGATGTATCAAGCTTTTCAGCAGGGCAGTTTGCACCGTAATTTTATGGGCTATACCGCATCGAAAACCCAACTGATGATTGGTCTCGGCTTATCTTCGATCAGTGATAGTTGGTACAGCTTTGCACAAAATGAAAAGAAAATTGAAGACTATTATTCACGTTTAGAGCAAAACCAAATTCCTGTTTATCGAGGTCATGTGCTGACTGAAGAAGACTTGATTATCCGTAAACATATTCTCAATTTGATGTGTACCTTTCAAACTTCTTGGGCAGGTCCAGAAATGCAATTTCCTGAGCTTGATGAAGTATTAGCGCAATTGGCTGAAATGCAAGAAGATGGCTTGCTCGAGATTTTTGATCAGCACATTCAGGTGAGTGATGCAGGCAAGCCTTTTGTCCGTAATATCTGCATGGCTTTTGATTTACGATTAAAACGTCGTGTTCCTGAAAATCGTATTTTTTCGATGACGATTTGAATCTCCCCTAACCCCTCTTTAATAAAGAGGGGGAAGCCTCCCTTTTGTAAAGGGAGGTTTGGAGGGATTAATTTATGGAGAATTTAAAGGATTTTTCTCTGTACACGACAAATTTCACAGAACCCTTATCCTATCAGGATTCTGCTTTCTTAAAATTGCCAAAATTTCCTTAAACTCTTCTTTTTTCCCAAAACCAATTAAACGCTGAATCGCCATT
>NZ_VPBM01000030.1:0-20037 GCF_013418745.1 Acinetobacter sp. YH12126
TGTTCCATTTTAGAGATTTGTTTAAGATAAGATATAACTCATTGAGATGTGTCATAGTATTCGTCGTTAGAAAACAATTATTGTGACATTATTTCAATGAGTTATCTATTTTTGTCGTGTACAGAGATTATTATAGAAGCCCCCATGAATAAATCGCTCATCATTTTCGGCATCGTCAACATAACCTCGGACAGTTTCTCCGATGGAGGCCGGTATCTGGCGCCAGACGCAGCCATTGCGCAGGCGCGTAAGCTGATGGCCGAGGGGGCAGATGTGATCGACCTCGGTCCGGCATCCAGCAATCCCGACGCCGCGCCTGTTTCGTCCGACACAGAAATCGCGCGTATCGCGCCGGTGCTGGACGCGCTCAAGGCAGATGGCATTCCCGTCTCGCTCGACAGTTATCAACCCGCGACGCAAGCCTATGCCTTGTCGCGTGGTGTGGCCTATCTCAATGATATTCGCGGTTTTCCAGACGCTGCGTTCTATCCGCAATTGGCGAAATCATCTGCCAAACTCGTCGTTATGCATTCGGTGCAAGACGGGCAGGCAGATCGGCGCGAGGCACCCGCTGGCGACATCATGGATCACATTGCGGCGTTCTTTGACGCGCGCATCGCGGCGCTGACGGGTGCCGGTATCAAACGCAACCGCCTTGTCCTTGATCCCGGCATGGGGTTTTTTCTGGGGGCTGCTCCCGAAACCTCGCTCTCGGTGCTGGCGCGGTTCGATGAATTGCGGCTGCGCTTCGATTTGCCGGTGCTTCTGTCTGTTTCGCGCAAATCCTTTCTGCGCGCGCTCACAGGCCGTGGTCCGGGGGATGTCGGGGCCGCGACACTCGCTGCAGAGCTTGCCGCCGCCGCAGGTGGAGCTGACTTCATCCGCACACACGAGCCGCGCCCCTTGCGCGACGGGCTGGCGGTATTGGCGGCGCTGAAAGAAACCGCAAGAATTCGTTAACTGCACATTCGGGATATTTCTCTATATTCGCGGTTCAGCAGGCATGTCCCCTTTGAGGGCGACCCGACGACAGGATAATCGACCTTACCCAAGTTACGCCTTAAATTTGGATCAATTAGGGGCGCTTTGCATTTCAAATCTTTGTGCAACAAAGCCTCAGAAAACTGAAGGAACCTCCATTGAATCGAACTAATATTTTTTTTGGTGAATCGCATTCTGACTGGTTGCCTGTCAGAGGCGGAGAATCTGGTGATTTTGTTTTTCGACGTGGTGACGGGCATGCCTTCGCGAAAATCGCACCTGCTTCCCGCCGCGGTGAGCTCGCTGGAGAGCGTGACCGCCTCATTTGGCTCAAAGGTCGAGGTGTGGCTTGCCCCGAGGTCATCAACTGGCAGGAGGAACAGGAGGGTGCATGCTTGGTGATAACGGCAATTCCGGGAGTACCGGCGGCTGATCTGTCTGGAGCGGATTTGCTCAAAGCGTGGCCGTCAATGGGGCAGCAACTTGGCGCTGTTCACAGCCTATCGGTTGATCAATGTCCGTTTGAGCGCAGGCTGTCGCGAATGTTCGGACGCGCCGTTGATGTGGTGTCCCGCAATGCCGTCAATCCCGACTTCTTACCGGACGAGGACAAGAGTACGCCGCAGCTCGATCTTTTGGCTCGTGTCGAACGAGAGCTACCGGTGCGGCTCGACCAAGAGCGCACCGATATGGTTGTTTGCCATGGTGATCCCTGCATGCCGAACTTCATGGTGGACCCTAAAACTCTTCAATGCACGGGTCTGATCGACCTTGGGCGGCTCGGAACAGCAGATCGCTATGCCGATTTGGCACTCATGATTGCTAACGCCGAAGAGAACTGGGCAGCGCCAGATGAAGCAGAGCGCGCCTTCGCTGTCCTATTCAATGTATTGGGGATCGAAGCCCCCGACCGCGAACGCCTTGCCTTCTATCTGCGATTGGACCCTCTGACTTGGGGTTGATGTTCATGCCGCCTGTTTTTCCTGCTCATTGGCACGTTTCGCAACCTGTTCTCATTGCGGACACCTTTTCCAGCCTCGTTTGGAAAGTTTCATTGCCAGACGGGACTCCTGCAATCGTCAAGGGATTGAAACCTATAGAAGACATTGCTGATGAACTGCGCGGGGCCGACTATCTGGTATGGCGCAATGGGAGGGGAGCAGTCCGGTTGCTCGGTCGTGAGAACAATCTGATGTTGCTCGAATATGCCGGGGAGCGAATGCTCTCTCACATCGTTGCCGAGCACGGCGACTACCAGGCGACCGAAATTGCAGCGGAACTAATGGCGAAGCTGTATGCCGCATCTGAGGAACCCCTGCCTTCTGCCCTTCTCCCGATCCGGGATCGCTTTGCAGCTTTGTTTCAGCGGGCGCGCGATGATCAAAACGCAGGTTGTCAAACTGACTACGTCCACGCGGCGATTATAGCCGATCAAATGATGAGCAATGCCTCGGAACTGCGTGGGCTACATGGCGATCTGCATCATGAAAACATCATGTTCTCCAGTCGCGGCTGGCTGGTGATAGATCCCGTCGGTCTGGTCGGTGAAGTGGGCTTTGGCGCCGCCAATATGTTCTACGATCCGGCTGACAGAGACGACCTTTGTCTCGATCCTAGACGCATTGCACAGATGGCGGACGCATTCTCTCGTGCGCTGGACGTCGATCCGCGTCGCCTGCTCGACCAGGCGTACGCTTATGGGTGCCTTTCCGCAGCTTGGAACGCGGATGGAGAAGAGGAGCAACGCGATCTAGCTATCGCGGCCGCGATCAAGCAGGTGCGACAGACGTCATACTAGATATCAAGCGACTTCTCCTATCCCCTGGGAACACATCAATCTCACCGGAGAATATCGCTGGCCAAAGCCTTAGCGTAGGATTCCGCCCCTTCCCGCAAACGACCCCAATATGAAAAACCCCGGCAGGATGCTGGGGTTTTTTATTGCCTATCATTTCTCATTTGCAAAACAAGCATAATGCTCCTAAAATATAGACTATAATCTATATTTTGGTTGTGGTATGTGGATAGTCATTACGACAGATCTATTTAATGAATGGCTTGAACAGCAAGACGAATCAACACAAGAGAAGGTTCTGGCTGCCCTAGTTGTTCTACAGCAGCAAGGACCAAGTTTAGGCCGCCCTTTAGTAGATACTGTCTATGACTCTAAATTTACCAACATGAAAGAGCTTCGTGTTCAACATCGAGGTAAACCACTGAGAGCTTTCTTCGCATTTGATCCTTTACGACAGGCTATTGTTCTATGTATTGCTGATAAAGGCAGTAAAAAGCGTTTTTATAAAGACATGCTGGATATTGCAGATGAACAATACCAACTTCATCTCACCACCCTAGGAGATAAATCTAATGGCTAAGACTCTGCAAGAATTGTTAGCTAGCCGCTCTCCAGAGAGCCAAGCCCGTATTCAAAAAATGGCAGATGAATTACTGCTAGAAAATCAGCTTCATCTTATTCGTGAAGAACTTGAAATCTCTCAAAAGGAACTTGCTGAAACTTTGGGAATAAAACAGCCATCGCTTTCAGCAATAGAAAATCGTGGCAATGATCTTAAGATTTCAACCATGAAAAAGTATGTTGAGGCAATGGGCGGGAAGCTCCGTATTGATGTAGAGCTTCCAACAGGAAAACATATAGGATTCAATGTTTAACAATAAAAATGGGAGCTAAAGACTCCCATTTTTAGATTCGTATAATCGCCATTATGTTAAATTAGCGATATTAAGAATAATTTAGCTTTCGCAAAAAACATATAATTTACTTCTTAAGTAATCCAAACGATTGTTTTCTTTGATAAGTGGATCACCATTGCGATATAAAACGATATCATCCATTGATCCCATTCCTCCAATGGTACTTTGTATTTTATATTTTGCGTATTCTAGATCATCATCAATATAGAACAGTATTCTTTTATACATTTCTGCCCAATGTTCTAAATTCTGTTCTTCAAACAATTCTATTAGTTCTTGAATTGTTGATTTTAAATCTTCAATTTTATTTTTCATAAAAGTATTTTTTAAGATTCTCTAAAATTAACATAATACACGTTATACGAATTCCCAAGGCATGGCTTTTAGTCATGCTTTTTTTATCAAAAGACTATACCTGAATGATAGCGAGCCAAATCGCATACAATATCTATCATTAGACTTAATGCAATAATTAAATGATAGTATTATCATTAATCTAATAGAATTAAGATTAAATGATAGAAATGAATACACGTATTTATCTACGAGCTTCAACTAAAGATCAAGATGCAGAAAGGGCTTTGCAGATTCTTCAGGATCTAAACCAAAACTTGAATTTGGGTGAAACCATTGTGTACGTGGAAAACTATAGTGGTACGAAGTTAGACCGACCTGAATTGAATAAGCTACTGTCAGAAGCAAATCAAGGTGACACATTGTTAGTTGAAAGTATTGACCGCTTATCACGCCTAACCCAACGAGATTTTCAAGAGCTGAAGCGCAGGATCCAGGAGAAGGGACTTCGTTTAGTCGTAGCAGATCTTCCTACTACCTACCAAATGATTCAAACCAGTGACAGCATTACTCATTCAATCTTGGAACTCATCAACAATATGTTGATTGATCTTCTGGCAACAATGGCCCGCCTAGACAATGAGAAACGTATAGAACGTATTAAGCAGGGCCTGGCACGTTCGGGTTACAAACCAACAGGCAAGAAGGCAAATGAGGCTAAACATAAACGAATAAAAGAATTGCTAGTAGTTGGCAATATGACTAAGGAAGAAATTGCCAAAGCAGTGAATTGTGGAGTTGCAACTGTCTATCGAGTTGCTAAAGTTATCTAAAAGAGGCTTATCTCAACGCGCCCCCAATGGGGCACCGCTGCATTCAGGTTACTTCACATAAGAAATTTTATGTTAAATGATTGTTAGAAATGCCCCTTGATCGAGGCATTTTCTATAAAGAATACTAAAAACTAATTAAAGCCAACCAAGTTTCAAAACAAGGCAGTTCTCAGCAATCATATTTTTAAATTATATAACTCCCAACTGAGCTTTTGCTCCAACGATAAGGCTTTCATTTTGAGTTTCTAAGGCAAATAAACCATACATCAAAGGAGAGGCCGCTGCTCTTTCTAAAGTCTGTTCATATAGTTTATTCCAAACTTTACCCCCTAGTTTTTCATACTCGATGATTAGAGTTTTGAGGCTTTCTTCTCCAAACAAAGTTACATGCCCAGCAAAATCAATCGCTGGGTCATCTATATGGGCTGTTGACCAATCAATAACGCCTGAAACAGCTCCATCCTTTGAAGCTAGTACATGCCCAGCATATAAATCGCCATGTATAAATTGGGTGAAATCTGCCCATAGAACATCATTATCCAACCATTTTCTGTAGCGGGTTTCCAATTGCTCACTTATACCAATTTCAGATTTTACTAACTGCAAATTGTTTGCTATTTCAGGTCTTAAATCTGAAGGTTTCATAATTTTCAAATCATTTTCCCGAACTTCTTTTTCAGGAATACTATGGATTTCAAATAAGGTTTTTGCCAAAGATGTTATGTATTTCGGGCTATCTTTGTCCATATTCCAAATTATTTCATAGGTTTCAGCATCCAAATTTAAAACAGGATTATCTTTAAGTATGGGATAAGCCACTAATTCTGTAGATGAAATTCTCCAATCAGGAACCTCTACAGAAAGATGTTTTTTTACCAATTCTAAAATGCGTTTTTCTTTCTTGATTTGTTCCCTCATGCCATCACGACGAGGAATACGCAGCAACCATTGTTGCCCCTTTGTATCAAGAGCAAAAACGACCTTAAAATCAATGCCCATTTCATTGAAATTCATTTTGTCCGTAAGCAACAAGCCGTGTGCTTCAGCAAGTGATTGAATATCTTGAATTGTCATTTTTAATTTCCTTTAAAGAGTTCAATAATTAATGTTCGGATTAGATTGGCTATCATTAACAATCTCTCTCAAAAGTCTTGATGATTTTGTGGTCTTTGATCTCGTAGATAATGTCAGCAATATTATCGACCAATTGCTTGTCATGAGATACGAAGATAATAGTTCCTGCATAGGACTTCATCATTGTTTCTAATGCGGCAATACTTTTTAGGTCAAGATAGTTTCCTGGTTCATCCATAAGCAAAATATTATATTTTCCTAAAAGCATTTTGGATAAAAGCAGTTTGATGATTTCACCTCCCGATAAGTCGGATAAGTTTTTTTGAATATCATTCGCTCCGATCCCCATTGAAGCCAATACTGCACGAATTTCCGCAACTGTGTACTCGCACTCTTCCTGCATAAAGGAGAGCACAGATTTATGCGTGTTAAATTTATATCCTGTTTGTGTAAAGTAGCCAATTTCAGCTTTTGGAGATATGGTTAATCCATCAGCACGTTCTGATATCATTTTTAACAAGGACGTTTTCCCTGTTCCATTCGATCCAGTTATAGCGACTTTAGCGCCAAGCGGTATTATAAAGTTAGCGTCATCAAAGATAGTACGGCTACCAAATTTTAAGCTCAGACCATCTGCCGTAATCGGGAACTTATTGTGCAGTTCTAGGGCTGAACTTTGACGAAAACGAATAGAACGCAAATGCTCTGGTGCTTGAATATCTTCTAATGCAGCCAAACGCTTTTCCATACTCTTAGCTGCCTGATACAGTTTTCTTTGCTTGGTGCCAGTCATTTTTGCATGCCCAAGTCGTCCAGCACTTTCGGTAGAGTTTTTGGATTTTTCTCCTTTTTTCTTATTGTCTAATCGATTAGCTTGCTGGCGTTTTTCTTGCACAGCAGATTCTAATCGCTCCCGTTCCTTCATCATCAGCTCATATTCTACGGCTTGGTGTTGTCGCTCTTCTTCTTTTTGACGCAAGTAATCCGAGTAACCACCCCAATATTCCGTAATTTTACCGTCTTTTAACTCCCATATCTTGTCTACAACCATATCAAGAAAATATCGGTCATGACTGATAACAAGTAATGCTCCATCAAATGCTTTAAGTTGACCAATAAGTAGATCTATTCCATTGAGATCAAGGTGGCTGGTTGGTTCATCCGCTAGAATGCCATGTACTTGTTGGGAAAATGCGGCAGCAATTTTTGCACGAGTTTCCTCTCCGCCACTCATTGTGTCGTTTTGTACATTGGAAACACCAAGGCGAGATAACATTGCCCGGTCTTCGACCGTTTCTATTTCGATTCCGCCCAGTTGGCTGATATGTGCAAAATCACCAAAACGCTGTAATGTCGCTTCGGCTAAAACAATTTCGCCATTAAGTACTTTGAGTAAACTACTCTTTCCTGCTCCGTTATCACCCACAAGACCAATACGGTCATAAGAGTGAATTTCCAATTCATCAATATCCAAAACATCACGCCCAGCATAATCCAAGCGTATGTTTCTCGCTTTAATAATTAAACTCATTTTTATTTACTCCTGTTTAGCTCTTGAAATTTTTTATGCAGCAAACAGGATTTAGGTGAAAACAAAAGCTAGCATCACAGTGTCCTCCCAAAAAAAAAGCTATTCATCCACAGGGTGGACAAATAGCTAGTCAATTAAGTTATAACTGGAAACTATGCACTAAAAGCATACTTATAAATTAAGCATACTTTTACTTTATATATCCGCATATATTCTTAAAGACACAACAAAAGCCCACCATTATAAAATAGTGTCACTATGCAAATAGTTGTGTCTTAACGAATGCGGATAGAATGCATAAACTTACCTAAAAAATAAAATTCAGTTTTATGATAACTTTACTGTTAAAAGAAGTCTAGACAACCTTGTTTTATGCTTGGATATAAGGCTTATTTTAAAATAATAGTAGTGAAGATTTTCTAAAATTAACATAATACACCTTATACGAAATAAAAATGGGAGCCTTAAGCTCCCATTTTTTAAGTAATTTTTTCAAATAAGGCTTGGGTGAGCATCTAAAATTCGAATCAATGTAGCTGCTGGTCCAGTTGGATAGCGTCGTCCCTGTTCCCAATTTTGCAGGGTACGGGGGCTAATATGTAGACGTGCAGCAAATTCATTTTGGCTCAAGCCAGTTTTTTCACGTACTTCTTTAATATCAGGCAATTCGAGTTCTGTAACTCGGCTTGCTTTAACTTCTTTACGTTTGATAGCTCCAGCTTCTTTGATTGAAGCAACCAAGTCATCAAATAAGTTGTTATCCATGAAATTGCTCCTTCACGAGTTGGTGCAGAATGGCGGTTTCCTTATCTGTTAAATTATCTTTTACTGATTTTGGATAAGCCACTAAGAAAAAGATCTGATCATCCTCGGTGACCCAATAATAAATCACCCGTATCCCACCACTTTTCCCTTTGTTACCTTGAGCACAACGTACTTTGCGAATACCACCGCCATTCTTGATTAGGTCACCTCTATCAGGCTGTACCAAAAGATCTTGCTGAAGTTGACGATATTCCTCATCAGATACAAGGTCTTTAATTTGCTTGGTAAAGATGCTGGTTTCAATAAATAACATGGACTCTTTATACGTCAATGGCGTATTTGAATTTTAGCAGTTTCCATAACAAAAAACGAGAGCTGGTAGATCTCGTTTCGCATAACAGCCATTATGTTAAATAATTAAGGATAAAAGCTTTATTACTAAATAGAACAGTTGCTTAAAGCAGTATAGAGTTAAGTTTGCATTTTAATATCAAGTTGTCTTTCAGCACCGATAATCACCATACGAATCCCATTTTCAAAAATGTCATCCGCATTCATATTTTGTAAGGTATTCACTCCTTGGAGCATGAGTGGATATATAGTTGGATCGGCTTCGAATGGTGGGTCTGATCTTATTTCTTCTTGCTGCTCCTCAAGGACCCACCCAACAATAAACCTTCCTAATGTCATAAGTAATGCAACTGCTTCAACAGGAGAAAACCCAGCATGAGATAACAGCGCAACTTGGGCCTCAATCGTGTTGAAATGTCCTTGACTGGGGCTAGTTCTTGCATGTAGACGAGCACCATCACGGTAAGCTAGTAGTGCTCGACGAAAGCTTACAGAATTAGCGAGCAACCAATCTTGCCATGTCATCCCATCGATGGGTAAAGAAACTAAATGGTGTTCATTTATAATGGTTTCCGCCATTGCTTCCATTAACAAGGATTTATTCTTGAAATGCCAATATAGAGTTGGAGATTTAATACCCAATCGTTGAGCTAGCTTGCGTGTGGTTATTGAATCTATGCCTTCTTCATTCAACATATCCAATGCGGTACGCAGGACTATTTCACGTGTCAGACGTTGAGGTGCAATATCTTTTTTACTCATAAATCTATCACTGATAGGGAGTGTGTGAGAGAATATTAATTCTATCATTGCTAGAGAAGGCATTTGTGAAGAAATCATTGAGCGTGATTTTAATCACTATATTTCTGGATGCTGTTGGGATTGGTTTAATTATGCCGATCTTGCCTGAATTATTACGGTCATTGGCTGGAGCTGAAGCAGGCGGTGTTCACTATGGTGCTTTATTAGCTGTGTATGCTCTGATGCAGTTCATTTTTGCACCTATCCTTGGAGCGTTGAGTGACCGATTTGGACGTCGACCTGTATTAATTATTTCAATTGCTGTTGCAACGGCTGATTATCTCCTAATGGCTGCTGCTCCTTCTCTATTGTGGCTATATATTGGTCGTATTTTTGCGGGAATTACAGGTGCCAACATGGCTGTTGCAACAGCTTATGTTTCAGATATTACTCCAGCCCATGAGCGTGCAAAAAGGTTTGGTCTCCTTGGAGCTGTCTTTGGTATTGGGTTTATAGCGGGTCCGGTAATAGGTGGAGTTTTGGGTGAATGGAACTTACATGCACCGTTCTTTGCTGCTGCTTTTATGAATGGGATTAATTTAATAATGACAGCAGTCTTATTAAAAGAATCAAAACACAGCAATAAAATGACTGAGAAGGTTCAGGAGCAATCAATATTAAAGAAATTATCCTATTTGATCACTCAACCTAATATGGCTCCATTGCTTGGTATCTTTTTAATTATCACATTGGTTTCACAAGTCCCCGCAACTTTATGGGTTATCTATGGGCAGGATCGTTATGGCTGGAGTATATTTATTGCAGGTGTTTCCCTTGCTAGTTATGGAATATGCCATTCTATTGCACAGGCTTTTGCTATCGCCCCTATGGTAAAGAGGTTTGGAGAGAAAAATACGTTGTTATGTGGAATAGCTTGCGATGCAATTGGTTTACTTCTTTTATCTATTGCTGTTGAAGAATGGGTGCCTTTTGCGTTGTTACCATTGTTTGCCCTTGGTGGAGTAGCCGTTCCTGCTTTGCAAGCAATGATGTCCAGAGGTATTAGTGATGAAAGACAAGGTGAATTACAAGGGCTATTAAGCAGTTTTAATAGTCTGGGGGCTATAATTGGTCCTGTATTAGTTACTAGCCTCTATTTTATGACTCAGGCATCAGCTCCTGGAATGGTATGGGCATTAGCTGCAATACTTTATGTAATCACCCTACCCTTATTGCTTAAGTATCGCCTGAATAAATATTCTGGAGTTCCATAAAATATTTAATTTATTGGTTTAAAAACTAATGGATTCTATAGTTTATCTAAAATTAACATAATACACCTTATGCGAAATGTGTTATAATTCTCTTTAGAAATCAGTGCAGTAGGTTTCCATTTTTAGCCCATCTATACCTAGATGGGCTTTTTTTATGATTTTTCACGTTCCACGCCTACTATTTAATCAATGTTCCACAACTTTGTTCATATCAGTTAAACAATCGTGGTTAATCATAGGGTCTAAAAAAACGGCTCCAAAAGCCTCTTTTCGGTTGTTCCGGTACTGGAATCCGCTTATTTTCTGTCTGATCTGGAGTAGTCAATCCGTCATGTTTAGCTTCTGCTGTGTCCGGTTCGGAGGCTGTTTTGGCCATGCTTGATTGCACTGGTTCTTGATCGGTAAACGTAGTCATATTAGGTTTTGGGGCTTCTAATAGGCGTTGCATCGTTTCAATTTGGTTTTGATAGAAAGATTCCCGATCTTTGGCATCATCAAGCTGATTTTTTAGCATGTCTATTTGTTGTCTAAGCAGTAAAACTTCTGCCGAATTTGGACTGTCTATTTTTACAGGTTCTTTTACATCCTGTTTTTTGACGGGTTCCCCAAAAACACGGATTGCTTCCGCTAGATCAATCTTATTCTCAGAATTTTTACTTAAAATTCCTTTCTTTATGTTGTTGTAAATCGTTTGTCTATTGATGTTGTAGAGCTTGGAAAGTTCAAGAACTGTAAGGGTTTTCATGCTGTAAACCTATGCCTAAACTTGTCAAAATTGATTGTCTATTAGACTGTCTAATAGACAAATGATCAAGTCTATAATTTAGGCAGCTTTAAACCCGACTTTTTCAAGTAAAGGAATAAATTCCTTTACTTTTTCTGAATCTTTGAGCATCTCAGCAAGCCTTACAGCAAATTCAGGATAGCTTTCAGTTCCTTGAGAATAGTTGCTACTTACTTCTGGGAGTTCTGATAGTTTGTTAGCAAACAAGTGACGTTGTGCATCAGTTAATTTAGGGAAATCAACCTTTGTATTTTGTGTTTTAGTTTTTTTCTGGGTTAGTTTAAAAGAAAATCCTGAAATGATTCGACCTGTTTTATGTTGTTCGTATTTAGCAGTTATATCTGTTAGCTCATTAACTTGTTTAATAGCAAAATCTAGAACATAACTTTTGAAGTTACTCATAGTCTTATACTGATTAACTTCAACGCCTAGTTGCTGTCTAAATGTTTGTAAATCAAAAACAGGAGTCTTTCCTGCGGATCTCCATTGAATTAACAATTCATACAAACGAATTGCATAAGTACTGGTTAATTTAGCGACTTGCTGTAATTCATACTTAGTAAAGTTTTCTTCTAAGCGAGTAATAAGAGGAACTATGTCTTGAGTGAAGCGTAAAAAAACAATCCCTGAATTTGGTTCATAACCAATTTTATCTACCCAACGACAGTGAAAACTGCGGTCTTTCCCCGTTTTAGGGCTAATGTCATGATAAGTGACATAACGGTCAAATAAGCTTTTAGATGCATCTCTCAGAACTTTATAAGCAGTATGTTTTTCAACATTAAAAGTATTTATATAACTACTTGCATGAACTTCAAGGAGGCTATTTTCTGTAATCCCATGTCCAGTTTCTCTGGCTTCTGCTATCGCAAGTAAAATTAAGCGTTGTTCTACCGTATCAAGTGTATAACTTGCTTGAACTAAAGCATTGTCTTTAACAATTAATTTTGACATTTCTCTATTTATTATCTTAACAACTAGGTCGTAAGATAGACTATTCAAATTGTTTTGGCAATTCTCTTTTTACTAGGTCGATAAACCTAGTTTTAATACCCTTTAAGACTAATATAATTTCACCACCTTTAAAGGCTTTTAGGCTAATAAACCTTAGCTTAGTGATTGTTTTAAGAGCAAACTTAATATTAAAGAAGTAAAAGGTCGACAAACCTAGTTTTAAGGTCGACAAACCTAGTTTTAAGGGTCGACAAACCTAGTTTTAAGGGTCGACAAACCTAGTTTTAAGGGTCGACAAACCTAGTTTAATAGAACCTGTAAAGCTTTTAAATAAATGCTTTCAGGATATCTAAAAGCATTTAAAAACATTAAAAATAATTAAAAGCCCAGGGAGTGAAAAAATTGCCCTATGTTTTCGCTACGCTCAAACTCTATTGAATCTCGCTTTCACTCGATTCGTTGGGGCAATTTTTTAGTTAATTCTTTCTTGAATTCTAAAAATCAAAAGCAAGAATGAATTCGCTTCGCTCATAAAGCTTTTTTACTCGCTTTCGCTCGATCTAGAATCTGATTTTTACATGTGATTTACGCTTTATTAGGCTCTACGGCCTAAAAAGCTGTTTTTCAGAAAGTCGAAGCGCGAATTTTAGTGGTTCGCTCGTAGACACTCGCTCTATAGATACCTTTTAGGTATTTAATTTGAGTTTTAAGGACATTTCTTAATTTATAAATTAAGGATTCATTTAGGGGTGAAGCGTAAAAGGGCTTATTTCGCATTTTTAGCCCTGATTACATTTTTTATGTAGGATTTTATAGGATTGAGCTCAAAACAGGCTGTAATCGCATTTTATGGCTTTTTACGGTGCTTTTGGATGAGTACCTTGTGAAGTTTTTGTCCATTGATGTTATAGGTTGGCAAATCTTCAATCATACGCTGGAATAATTTTGTTTCTTCCTTGAGGTCTTCGGTGTTGTTTTGGATCTCTTTATAGATTGTGGTTTCTTTAATGGCTCTTTCCCAAATAATGCTCTGTAGGAGGGCATCTCTGAGTAGGGGAATATCGCTGTGTTGGATCTGAAGATCCAGGTCTTTATAAAGCGATTGAACTACACCTCCTATCGCGTATTTGAGTTGGTTTTCTGCATTGCGTTTTTTCTGGGCTTCTGTCAGTTCCTTGTGACTTTTCTGCAAAATTTCACGTTTGTGTTCATTCTCCAGCCGGATTCGATTGTCTAGGGCGGCTTTTTCAATTTTCTGATAAGACTCTAGGGCGCGATCTAGGCGGAAAAAATTATCCTGATCCATTGTTTGATTGAGTAAGGTCAGAATTTCAATTTCGTTGGCCAAGAGGGGCTGTTGGTTTTTGTCCTTCAGTTTGATTTGTTCAATGAGTGCCTGTCTTGTTAGAAACTGGTTTTTCTCTCGATCGACTGTTTTGAACAGGCTGAGTTGTTTGTCATTGAATCTGCCATTGGATTGCTGAAGTAGGGTCAAAGCCTGTTGTTGTTTTTTCTTGAGGAAGGGAAGTTTCTCCAGAAATTGCTGCAATGTCGTGAGGTCATTTGAGGTGAGTATTTTCGTAGGTCTTCCACGGGCCGCCATCGCATTCTCCAGCATAAAATGGGTGAGGTTTTTGTGTTTTCAGTTTAGCATAGGCCGGCACGGGAAGAATTAAATAAAATGTGGGAACATTTTATTTAATTCTTAAGCTCGTTTCCGTGTTTTTAATTTGATACCATTACTACGCAATGATATCAAATTAAAAACACTTCTCCTCGTGCTCCGCAGGCTCTGCGAGGCCCCGTGAATTTGAAGGTGGGAATATGTTCTACTGCAATCTGGAACACACAACCAAAAAAGCCGTGAAGACCCGATCTGGAAAAGTGAAAAATGGTGCCACGGCCAAGAACAGATTTCATTACATTAGTCGGACTTCGCATTTCAAAAATTATAAAGAAAGTGCTTCTGAACAGATTGAATTTGTCAGATCGGGGAATATGCCGAGTTTTGCGGAAGGAAAGCCGGCTGTATTTTGGGAAGCTGCTGATATTTATGAACGCAGTAATGGGCGCACCTGTTCAAGCATGGTGGTGGCCCTACCGAAAGAATTAAACCAGGCGCAGCGGATTGAGTTGGCTGAAGCGTTTATTACCGAGTTTGCAGATCGTTACCGCTATCCATTCACCTGCGCTATTCATAATCATACGGGGTCCCTCGGAGGGCAAGAGCAGCCACATCTACACTTTATGTACAGTGAGCGACATGTGGATGGCATTGAGCGGACAGTGGCGCAGTTTTTTAGGCGTTATAACCCAAAGGATCCACAGAAAGGCGGTGCGCAGAAGCTTACGGCTGATGTATTAGGCATGGGAAAGGCCCAGCTGCAGTTGTATCGGCAAAAAGCTGAGGATCTGATCAATGAGAGTTTGATGCGTTATGCCCCAACTAAAATCGTTGAGATTAAGGGGATTCAGGTTGAGGTTCCGAGCTTGGTTAGTTGTTTGTCTAATCAGGAATATAATAAAAAGCATGGTACTCAGTTGCAGGATGTACCGGTGATGAATAAGGCGGTACGTTTTGCGCGTGAGAATGAGCCTGAGTTGTGGGCCAAGCGTGAAGAGATGGTGGCAGAGATCAATCGGCTACGTGCCGAAAATCGTTATGAGCTATATCGTCCCCTTTATGAGGCTGAATTAAAAAATCGACAAGAACTTGATGAACTGAGCAAGCAAGCTGAAACGCCACGGACGCGACAACACTGGTATGCGCAAGAGAAGTTATTGTTTTTACAGCATAATATGTTGCAAACTTTATTGAAAGATCCTCAAACGACTGAACCGATGACATTGATTCAGCATGATTTACAGGCTTGTATCGATCTTTTAAATACAGAGTTTTTTGAGCGAATTGAGAAATTACGCTATTTGGGGAAATTGCAACATCAGTTCGAAAGTGCAATAACGCATACAACAGAAATTTATCAGGTTTTAGAGGATCTTCAGCAGCAGATCATGACTGGTCGACAGGATCTGGTTATACGTTCACTGAAGAATACACCAGAGAAAAAATTAGATCGTGATGATGATTTTAGTCCTGGTTTTTAGGTTGATTATTTAAGGCACGCCACTGCATGAGGAGCACAGCTTCTTCATCTTCCCACGTACTTTCACCTGACTGGATTCGTTCAAAGCGTTCCCAGGATCTTTTTTCATGGCGTTTTTTCTCTTCAGGACTCATGCCAAAGGTAACTATTGATTGAGCAGACTTCCATGCTCTTCTTTTATCTGCCTCTTTTAGGTATTGAATGGTACTGAATTTTTTCATGGGAAATATCTCATGTCGCATAAGAGATTAGTCATTACGAATACTTCTTTAAAGTTAATGGTTACCTATTAGTCATTGAATAGATTAGATACCTAGAACTATTCTATATCGTTTTTTTAAACTTAATAATTATGAGTAACTTATGAGAATTTTTTTATTTACGTTATTGGCTCTTGTTCTGACGGCATGTTCAAAACCTTATGATAAATATATTGGATACTGGAAGGCAGAGGGTACTAAATCGCAAAGGGTTTTAGAAATTTACAAAGAAGGTAAAGATACCTATCTTGTTAATGACAACATTCTCTCTGAAAAGGATTGGTTTGGAAATAAGAAGAACGGAACTGTTCTTGAACAAACGGATAAAGAGCTTGGCGTAAATAATGGTTTAACGGTGGTGAAGTTTAACGTGTCTGAAGATGGGAAAACTTTGAGAATTTCTAACAAGCAATACACTAAAATTAGTGAAGATGAAGTTCAAACTATCGTAAAAAATAAACAGGCTTGTGATGATCTTCGGACTAAGTATTTAGAAGAGGCTAAGACTTTCAATATTTTTGCAAAAACTGCCGAAAAAACTAAACAGGAACAAATCAAAGAAAGCTATTTAGCTAAGCAAAAAGAAATTTCGGATTGTAACTTTTATATCTCTAAAGCTTACTAATACGTAAGCTTTTTCAAAAGCGGGGATTTCCTCGCTTTTTTGATTTCGCATAAGAGATTTTATGTTAAATCGATAATCAAAAAGCCCATGAAAGTAAGCCTTTTTTCATCCGGTTATGTGCCACCTTTTGATTTTGAAGCAATGTACTATGATAAAATTAATCCGTTAGGTCAGGTGGCCTAACTTAAATAAAAAAGTCTCCGACAAACCCGGTACGGTTCAGATCACCGCAAACAGGTTACTCGCCTGGGGATTCCCTTTCGACCCGAGCATCCGTATGAGACTCATGCTCGATTATTATTATTATAGAAGCCCCCATGAATAAATCGCTCATCATTTTCGGCATCGTCAACATAACCTCGGACAGTTTCTCCGATGGAGGCCGGTATCTGGCGCCAGACGCAGCCATTGCGCAGGCGCGTAAGCTGATGGCCGAGGGGGCAGATGTGATCGACCTCGGTCCGGCATCCAGCAATCCCGACGCCGCGCCTGTTTCGTCCGACACAGAAATCGCGCGTATCGCGCCGGTGCTGGACGCGCTCAAGGCAGATGGCATTCCCGTCTCGCTCGACAGTTATCAACCCGCGACGCAAGCCTATGCCTTGTCGCGTGGTGTGGCCTATCTCAATGATATTCGCGGTTTTCCAGACGCTGCGTTCTATCCGCAATTGGCGAAATCATCTGCCAAACTCGTCGTTATGCATTCGGTGCAAGACGGGCAGGCAGATCGGCGCGAGGCACCCGCTGGCGACATCATGGATCACATTGCGGCGTTCTTTGACGCGCGCATCGCGGCGCTGACGGGTGCCGGTATCAAACGCAACCGCCTTGTCCTTGATCCCGGCATGGGGTTTTTTCTGGGGGCTGCTCCCGAAACCTCGCTCTCGGTGCTGGCGCGGTTCGATGAATTGCGGCTGCGCTTCGATTTGCCGGTGCTTCTGTCTGTTTCGCGCAAATCCTTTCTGCGCGCGCTCACAGGCCGTGGTCCGGGGGATGTCGGGGCCGCGACACTCGCTGCAGAGCTTGCCGCCGCCGCAGGTGGAGCTGACTTCATCCGCACACACGAGCCGCGCCCCTTGCGCGACGGGCTGGCGGTATTGGCGGCGCTGAAAGAAACCGCAAGAATTCGTTAACTGCACATTCGGGATATTTCTCTATATTCGCGGTTCAGCAGGCATGTCCCCTTTGAGGGCGACCCGACGACAGGATAATCGACCTTATGGTGCGCAAATATTTCGGCACAGACGGTATTCGTGGCAAAGCCAACGAAGGCGCGATGACGGCGGAAACCGCCTTGCGCGTCGGCATGGCGGCTGGCCGTGTCTTTCGTCGCGGTGACCACCGCCATCGTGTCGTGATCGGCAAGGATACGCGCCTGTCGGGCTATATGCTTGAACCCGCGCTCACAGCCGGTTTCACCTCGATGGGCATGGACGTATTCCTTTTTGGCCCGCTGCCGACAACGTAATAGGAAGAATAAACGCCCTTTTCACCCAAGTCCAAATTAATTTGCCGATTCCATAATCAGGGTGTATTACAATTCCATAGAGTTTTTCAATCCAGGTGGTTTAGCTGATAACTTAACGATTGATCAGCTTCTTCGTGAAGATTACTCGCCATGGGCGCGCAATAAAAGGATATCTGCCACGTTCAAAGAAGCGCATTTTATTGAAAAATATGGGTCAGGCATCAAACGAATCCAAGAAGGCTTCGCATCCTATGGTCTGCGTCCCCCTGTCTTTGAAAATTTCCAGCACGGTTTTCGAGTTATTGTCTCATCAAAGCTACTTTTCGAATCTAATGAGGGAGTAAGTGAGGGAGTAAATCTACTATTTAATCAGATAAGAACTAATCCAGGAAAGCGTGCACCATTTTTAGTAAACGAGCTATTAGTTCCTGTCAAGATAGTAGAGCGGTGGCTCAAAATCTTAAGAGATGATCATAAAATCGAGTTTCGAGGAGCTCCTAAAAGTGGAGGATACTGGCTAAAATAGAAATCAATGATACTCTTAAGTGGCACCAATCGAACTCCTATTTTAGCATTTAAAAAAGTATCCTCACATCATTTTATTGAACAATACCTAAGGCTGCTCTGGCGGCATTGATATGATTATCGTCGTTGCACTCTACCGCAAAAGCGCCATATGCTAATGGAGCTGCAGCAGCCCTCTCTATAGATTGTTCGTAGAGCCTATCCCATATCGTTCCGCCTTGTTTAGCATACTCCGTTATCAAACTCTTCAGGCTATCCTCTCCAAAAACCGATACGTGACCAGAAAAGTCCAGTGCAGGATCACCCATATGCGCAGTAGACCAATCTATGATACCAGAGGTCTTACCTTCCTTCGAGGTTAAGACATGCCCTGCATAGAGATCGCCATGGATGAAACAAGTGAATTCAGGCCACAAAGGGTCATTGTCCAACCATCTACGGTATCTGTTTTCCAACGGCTCGCTGATACCTATCTCAGATTTCACCAAGTGGATACGGTCAGCTATTTCGGTCCTCAATTCACTTGGAGTCATTATTTTCAAGTTGCTCTTTCTCACATCGTCAGCTGTAATACGATGTAATTCGGCCAATGATTTTGCCAGAGACTCCACATAAGCTATGCTATCGCGATCTATGTTCCAAGAAACCTCATGTGTTATCGCATCGAATGTCAGAGCAGGCGCATCCTCCAGTAAAGGGTAGGCTATTAGGCGCTCCGATACAATTTTCCAATCAGGGACATTGATCGACAGGTTTCTTTTGGCTAAATCCAATATTCTACTTTCATTTTCGATTTGTTCAAGCATATCGCTTCTTCGAGGTATACGGAGTACCCAGTTCTCACCGTTTACTTCCTTTACAAAGGCAACTCTAAAGTCGATGCCCATCTCATTGACGCTCATCTCTTCCGAAATTCTCAGCCCATGCTCTAGGGCTAATGTTTGCATATCTTCGATTGTCATTTCTATACTGTTTTCTTTTATTAAATTGGTACCAGTTCCCCCGACAGGACATTCTGAATGTCATATACAGGTGTAACACTTTACCCATATTCTTTTCGTATGGATAACACTTCCCATCAGGGAACAAAAATCTGATACATGAATTAATTGTGAGACAGTAGACCTACTGTCGCATTGAAGCCATCTCGGCGACTATTTGATTAGGAAAACCAAGGCTTTGCCATCATAGCCTTATCATAGAAGTATAACATAGTTGTAAAGATAGAAAATTATTTTTTATTCATCCATGATGTTATTATTTTATAATAACATCATCTAAACATGTCCTGTCGCTCTTTTGTGCTGTGATATTTCATACCTATTAACTGCTTTCGTTTGAATTATACGACGTTCTACTCACAATAGGGCAAGGGTTACTCATTCCGTAGGATGCGGTTCACGTATAGGAAGAATAAACGCCCTTTTCACCCAAGTCCAACAGCTTTGGACCGCAGTTGACTCTTTCGACACCCCTGCGATGCAACCCAATCCGGCTGACGGGGAGCCAGCAACGCTGAAAATTTACCCTCCTCTTTCCCACTAGCGGCTCCTTTTCCGACAACCAGCACGGCGGATCCCTGCCGCGGCGCTGTGAACGCAGCATTTTGATTGGTATCGTTGGCCTTCAGGCTCGTCAGTCAAACAGACCCAGGAGCAGCTCAGCCGGTGGCGCCCGGCTTTCGGGTAACGCCCTGGTCCCGCTGGTTTCGGCTTTGTGCTTCAGGTGATCAAGGATCTGCTTGATCACTATAGGGTCTTC
>NZ_VPBM01000031.1:0-15024 GCF_013418745.1 Acinetobacter sp. YH12126
AAGCTTATAGCAGTGTCACAGATGCGAAAAAGCAATTGAGTGCATATTTTGAGTTTTATAATCTGAAACGACCTCATTCGAGTCTAGACAAAATGACACCAAATGAGTTTTACTATGATCAGCTACCCCAACAAAACAAGGTGGCTTAACTAGAGCGGAATATCACTTATAAATACGCTTTTAGTTGTTCAAACAAGTGGAACCACCTCTAAAGAAAGTCGTGACTTTGGTGTTTCTGCAAATGCGTGGAAAGAAACGCTACGTGATTGCATAGGTGATATTAAAGCCTATCGAGAAGCATCAAAAGACAAAGTAAAGCAGGCGATCCGAAAACGCACCTCCTGTAATAATGAACAAAAAAGACTATACACCTTGCTTAAAAAAGATGAATGGATGACTGATAATTTCCTCCATCGTCAAATGCGTAATCACTTTAAGCATGGTGTTAATCACACACATAATCAAATTATTGTTCGTGCGGATATGTGTAAAACTTTTGAGTTAAATGGTCAATGTTGGCTTAAAGTGCCGAGTCTAGTCCCTCGACAAACCATTAAAATTCCACTAAACACCACTGTTGATTTTGCGCCACAAGGCACACTTAGAATCATTCTAAAAAACGGTAATGTTGAAGTTCACTCAACTTATGATGCAGTTGAAACACAGGATTGTGGTCAGGAAACCGTAGGTGTTGATAAAGGTTATTCAGAAGCCTTTGTGGATTCTGATGGTGAAGTATATGGCAATGGTTTAGGTAAATTGATCTCAAGTGAATCAGACTACCTAAATCAAAAGTACAAACGTAGAAATAAGCTCAGAGCGATTTCTAAAGCCAAACCGCACAAGAAACAGAAAATTGAGTTAAATAATCTAGGTCGAAAAAAACTAGATAAGCGACAAGATACTCAAAAAGCAAAGCTCAAAACATTAATATTTACAGCAACTCACAAGTTGGTTGATAAAGCCAAAGTGATTGTTGCGGAAGATTTAACATCCCCAATTCAAAGTAAACGCAACTATGGCAAAAACACCAATAGACGCTTAAATACATGGGCTAAAGGTTTGTTAGCTAATGCCCTAACTTCTATATCTCACCGTAGAGGTTCTACGGTGCATCTAGTCAATTCTGCATATACTTCGCAAAGTGATTCTTTCTTGCATGGCCTTTTAATAGGTACACGTAAGGGAGATCGTTTTCACCGTTTCAATGGGGAAGTTGTGCAAGCTGATTGGAATGCTGCGAGAAACGTGCTTGCAAGATTAAACGACAATGAGATAAGTCGTTATACGCCTTACAAAACTGTAAAGCGTATATTGCAAGAACGGACTGACCGCTACAAGTCGGAACTGACCGACTCAGGCTCTAGTTACACGCTTGGCAACAAGACATTAACAGAGTGCGAATTAGTCCTTGAGTATGTTTGAATACATTTTAAGGAACAGTAGGATAAAAACATGCACTTATTTAAATTAACTGACGAACAACTCGCACAAATTCTTATCCCGAAACGATTTGTACCACCTACTCCACCTGAACATGAAGGCAAGAATATGGTCTATGTATTTGATAGTGAGGATAAGTTTGAACTGACTTATGATGAGCTGGTGGAAATCATTAGCAAAGCTAGAATGGCTGGTCCGAAGTTGATACCTGTCTTAGGCACCGTGAATTAAATTGTGCAGTGTTCGCACGCCACTTGAAACATAACTTGATTGGAAATGAATTTGGGCTGAGAAAAATTCAGTTCAAATTTAACCTGACGGGCACACTAAAAAATGGGTAATTGTCAGATCGAGTTTGGACTACAACACTTTAGCTCATCGATTTACCATACCGCTAATCTTCACACCATTTTCGTAAATCCAGCGATCAAACTGTGATACTACATTCCGCTTATTAATCCAAGTCAGCATGGTGCTTTTCATAAAGGCAGTTTACTTATAAACAGGGAAATTTCTAAACAATTCCCCTTTAACATGCTTAGGCTATTTGATCCAGAGTTCATCTTTTTGCATCATTTTTAACATTAAATTAAATATAACCAGCGGAGTAACATTTTTTTTGTTAGAGCCGACAACTCTTTGAAAACTAAATTTAACGGTTCGCTCAGGAGCATCCAAATTAACTGGGTAGTTTTGTTTTTCTAAATACAGATGATCTCCTAACATTGGCTCTATACCAGTAATAAAATTAACAATTTGTTGCTCATCACCTTTCATTCGGCATTGAAAATGTAGAAAATTCTTACGCAGTTTTCCAAATAATAATAATATTTTAAGCGCCTTAACCATGTTCTTTTCTTTCAGTGCATCTTGCTGCCTATCATCTTTATAATGAAAATCAAGGAGAGGAATTATTTCATCTGGACGAGTCAGTTTTTTAGCCTTTTCGTAAAGTTCATCAAACCAACTCTCTTCTAAATTCTTACTATAAACATAATTCGTTTTTAAATTAAATTTTTGGCGATCCATCCATTTAGTGCTCATCCATTGACATCGTTGCATCCATTCTTGAGCTTGGGTATCTTCGCTTAATCGACCTTCTCTAAAACTTATCAAACGTTGAAAAGGTGTCAGAGTACTCTTCTCTATACTAAACTTCTTTTCTTGTCGGCCAGCCATCGTAACTGGCTGTGTTTGCTGATAAGAATTAAACCATTTCTGCTGCTGAGTATAACGATTTAGGTTTATGTAGTCTGTACTTGACTTCACTGGACTAAAACACTGTTCTAATACTTTTTTTGAAATGATACACGGCGAATTATAAATTCGATCGACTGCTAATAAATCCAAAACATGAAGGTAATTTGAAGCCGTTTGCTCAATACTGCTATGCCCCATCCAAGAGGCGAGCACCTGCCATTTATGTTGAATAATCTCTTCTTGAGCACGTGCTTTCATACCAAACAATAAATCCCTCATCTTTTTTGCTTTTACCCAAGGACAATCTGTGTAGGTCTTGATCATTTCTTTTGAACCGAGCAAAGTTATTGCTAGATAGTTAGCAGCACTGTGGCGTAATGTATGAAAACTAAAGCCATGATGCATACCTAATATTTGACTAAACAAATCTACTGTAATTTTGCTGATACATTGATCAGTTAATACACGATGATTCACACTAAAAAGTAGATCATCCTGCTGATTAACCAAATATTGCTCATAACGATGTTGTATGTAACGTTGTACTACTAAAAACTCATGTTCTGACAATGCAATTTTCAATGGTATTTGACGATTCGCACTTCGCGTTTTCAGACGGCGATATGAATTGTCTTGGATATGAAGCGTGATATTATTAAAAACTGTATTTTCTTTTTCTTTATAAAGTAGCTCTGGGCAAATAATATCTTGTATTTTAAGACAACGAACTTCATTTAATCGAAGTCCAGTTCTATAACTTAGTAAATACATCAGCTTTAAACAACTCAGATGATCGACCCACTCTGATGCCGTTGGCTCTTGACTTAAATTTTCTAGTTTTTCCAATAATTTGCCAAATAGCAAAGGACTCACTAGCCGTGCATTGCAAATTTGTAAATGCTTAAAACTTGAATTCTGTAACACCAATACCCCTGGAGCATCATAATTCTCTATACAGAATTGATGAAAATCTTTTAGGCGACCAAAACGGTATTCTGCGCTTTGGTGCATCTTACGAGAGGTTTTTCCTTTCACCGAATCTCGTTGAACTGCTTTTTCATCACGTTCACTGCTGTATTTCAATAGCTGCCGATATAAATCCTCATAGTCATCTATGGATTGTTGCTTTAAATCTAATTTATTGAGCCAAATCTCAAATATAAATTCTTTGCCAAACGATCCTAAGTAGCTTTCAATAGTTGATAATTGAAGCCCTCGTTTTTTTAAATGCATTAACCAGTGAATTAAGCGTAGTTGAGCATCAATTAAAGACTTTTCCTCCGTATTAGCATCAACTATCTTCTCCTCTAACACCCTTCTAGTTTCTTGCCAAAAACGTAGCGTGCGTTCTTCTTTATTCCTCTTTTTATCTAAACGCTCAACTTTTTGACCTTTACGTTTCTTTTGACCAAACAACATCAACTCATACGGAATCGTTTGTAATTTGCTTTGAACAGTCGGAACTTCAGGAAGTAACTGCTCTTGTTCAAAATGAATAGGGCGATTATCTGGTTCTGTGACTTGATTGTAATCATTATTCCACAGCAATCTAAATTCGGATGGCCTTAAAGCAACAGTATTAATCTCTTGCTGAAGCACATTACTCAAAAATATATCTATGCTGAGGTTTGGATTAAATTCGAGTACCATTTGCACATCATTAAATGCACGAAATCCACGGCGTTTAATTTGATATTGCAGATCCCCAAGACTTTTTTTCCTGCCTATCTTACTCAAGCTTTCTAAAATACAATCTTCAACTGAATGTTGCAGACAAAATTCTTTCTGAGCAGCTTTCAACTTTTTTAAATATTGCAAAATGAACTGCGCATATGGGTTAAAAAAAACATGTTTCCATTGGTACAACTTTCCCTGTTCTACATCGTTGCCATATTGAGAGTTTTCAACACGATAATGTAGTAACAATGGATTAGTGATTTTTTTGTAGTCCGAATGGTATAACCGAAAACAATTCAGATCTGTACCAAGCTCAATGGCCTCCTGCAATTGCTTCTGAATAGCAATCAAATGCTGTTCATCTGCACAGCCTGAAATATATATAAAACTTAAGCATAAATTTCCCCATAAGTACTTTGGTTCATTCCAATATTCAAATGAATCTTGCCAATACTGCCTTAATTCCTTAAGTACATGGATATGTAGATGCCCCTGTTCTAACCGTGACTCTGTACTCTCAATTTTTCTAGGCAGTACGATCCGTTTAGTATGTGGATTTAGCTTAATTCTGTATGATTTTTTATCTACATTCTGGTTGAATTGCTTCCTTCTTTTATTAAATTCATCTTCAGTAAATTGCATCAGTTTTGATTGTTCGTCTCGGCTCAACTTTTGACTCAAACAATCAACACTATCTTTAATGTCATGCCATTTTTCAGCGATCTGCTGATCAAGTTTTTGCTGCATTTCTTTCGTCAATACTTCAGGTGGAGAAGGCTGTCTATCTAGCGACTTTTTCACCATTTTATGAATATCAACAAATAGATCATCTAGTTGTGGTTTTATTAGTTCTTTGATTTTTTGCATACAACTATTTTCGCTCTAAGTGTTTAATCGATAAAGATTTGACATTATCTTGCAATTGCTGGCGGGCTTGCTGTACATAGACATTCGGGATAAGTGAAGAATGCGGATGAAAAGCCTCTCGGTCACGTTGGTCATGACCATACAGGGCCTGAATTAAGTGAAAAGCTAATGCTGGTTTACCCTCTTGCTGCTCATGCATCAAAAAGTTCATGTCAAAATGACGTAACCAATTCGAATACATATTCTTTGGAAAGACTCCTTGCATATATGAATTCACCCATTTTCTCGATAAAGGGATTAACTTAATTTTCCTGCTCTGCCATTCTTTGACAGTTATCGGCAAGATATCTTTACTAAAAATGACCTTACCAAAAAGATCATTTACAGTTATCTTCTTCTTTGCAAAGACTTGTCTAAAAAATGAACCGTACGCTTCAATAATTTGTTCTAAAAAGGCAGTGTAATTTTGCAGTGTTTTTATGAAAAAATCAGATAAAGGGATAAAACGACCATCTTTTCTTGCTTTACTATTTTTTTTATCATTCACATATAAAAGCTTGAGCTCAACACAATAATCATCCAAATTCCCCAACAGGTTTTTTTTAGGCCGACTTGCCAAACTCAACAAACTGATATGCCACATCCAACACGCATATGCATTAAGTTGATTAATAATGTGCTTATCTTCTTGGATGTTTTCGTGACAATGTCTATGTAAAATATGGAATTGCTCTTTCACAAAATTGGATTCAAGTGCCAGTTGGCTCCCTATCCTTCCTATAGATAATGCAGATTGCACTTTGAATTGTTGTTGCAATATTTTTAGTTCAGCCGTGTCTTCAGTAAAATGTGTGGAATGTGGTGTAAGTGCTTTTTCTAAAAAGGCTAGATATGTGCTACTGAGTTGAGTTTTCGGTAGCCCGCCATAATAGATACCAGGCATGTGATGCTGACTATCCCGCCCAGCAATTACATGAGCAAGATATTCATTATATGTTTCATAATATATATGAAAATATAATTGAGCCTGCAGTTTTTCTACAGTGATCGAACCTACAAACCGATTATCAAGCCAATTCTTAAGTTTCGTATTAATGTGTGTTGATGAAATTAGTGGATTCGATGCTTGTTCTATATAGTCAAACCAAGCAGAAGGTAAATGTAGTTGATGTGTCATCACTTCATTCCACCGCACATGATTTAAGCTCTTAATCTTCTGCTCTGTAATTTTAAGATTTAATTTGAGTAAATATTCGCGACGTCTACTTGAACCATTCTGGATCAAAATTCCATCTTGAATAAGCTCGTTAAAATCCATCAGTGCGACGGGTGATAATCCCGTCAAAAGTGACAATAAACATGCTGCAGCGATTGCAGCATCCCTCCAGTGCCCGGATAACTCGGTTCTCAACACATAAACAATTTGCTTCAGTATATCTGGCGCCAAATAATGTGGATTTGTAACAAAAGGAGCATGACGGCGCTGGCGATGCCGCATTAGATGCGTCGCATTATCGCTGAGTATATAATTTAAATTTTTAGACTTTTCATCTTCTGAATAAAACTCCATTTCAGGATCTAATAGATCAACTTCACCCTCTTCATCTTTGTGAAGAGCGGCATCATAAATACTAATCTTTGCGTTATGTCCAATATCTACTTGCTTACCCGTTTTAATTTCACGAAATTTTTTGAGTTCATTTTTCGTCGGCCATTGCAAAACTTTGCTTTTTTTTGACTTACGCTGACGATGAACTACACGACGATCATCTAGTCTTTTAAAAATTATTAATAGAGCCGATAAATACTCTATGACTTGTACTTGTTCGAAATCTTTAATATTAAAAAGTTGATTACGATCCTCTTTTTTCAAATTACGTTCGTACGTGACATAACAATTTAGCAGCTTACTACATTCATGAAATAATTCAGCATGATTAGAATCCAGCACATATCGTGAGACATAGCGTAATAGGTCACAAACATGTTTTTGCTTATTCTCAGCTTTATCAATTTTTGCAAATTCTTGATACTGCCGATATGTTAAAAAACTCGCTTGTAGAATCAAATAACGTTGCGATGACAGCTCTTGTGTATTACTAGAATCTGGACATGCAAAAAAACTCACAGCAGCTAAAAAAGAATACTTACCGATCTGTCTGGAGCCTGATATATAGCTATAAATTTGTTGTGCTAATTTGTATAGAGCGTAGACATCTTTATACAAATCATCTGATAGATCGACAAATTGTGTATTTACAATATCATCACGTAATAGACAATAATCTTGTTGATATTTTTCTGCTAAATCTAAGAATTGCTCTTGTGTTTCAATGTTTGGCATATTCATTTTCGCTTAATATTTTTATCACGTTGCATTGTTTAAATTCATTGTGATCAGAACGATTTGGTAAAAGTTGATCCTTTATTGAATTCTTTGTTAGCTTAAAAAATCTTGCAAAAAATTTAGCATCCAGTTCTTTCTGAGCTTTTCTTTCAAAGCACAAGTGTTGTTGTGATTTTTCGATAAAATCATCAAGATTATGTATCAACTGTAAGATTGCAACATAATTAGAATGCACACGTAAGCCTGGCTCCGTTTGCATTAATAGCAATATTTTTTGCCAAATTTTCACATAGATTATTTTGAACTTTGCTTGTACTACTACTTTCTGGCTCTGTTTAATCTTTTTGATTTTCAGTAGTTCTGAGTTAATTTTTACTATCTTAAATTGAACATTTTGTCGCTCAAAGCAAAAGGGCATGATAAATTGCCCCATAAATATCTCTATATTTTTTACTAAATAGTCAAATTTTAACATTTTTATCGATATAAAAAATGAGCATATCTTTGTATATTAAAATTCATTTAATTTATCAACTAAATTTTCTCAAAATTACAATTATCAACAAATACATATGGTTTACTTATCATGGGTGGTCTAAATTTTAAGAATTCTTCCACTTTTTTTTAGTTTTCTGTTATTACATGAAACAATACCGTTGTATTACATTTTAGAAATGCTGTGTATGCAGCATTGATCAAAAAGATTCTCTGCTATACTTACTTCACGTGTAGCATCAATGGAGTTTCGAAATGCTCAGAACCACTGAACAGAAAAGAAAATATATTCAAGCGACACGTTCGCAAAACTATCAAGCCAGCCTAAAGCTTGAAGGCATTACAACGACAGCTCAAACAACTCAACAAAGTAAAGCTGAAATCTTGCAAAAATATAAGAAGTATTCGCAACCCGAATCTTAGTCAGGTGCATGTATGGATAAATATGGGGAAATGGGTGACAGCCTGTATTGTTACCCTGGCACAAATATCCTAAAGAACAAACTCAATATTCGTGATGAACAAATTTTAGAACAAGCTGAACTAGAACTGTCTGGATTGGCAAGTAACTTAATTGAATATGCTGAACCACCTTACGACTTACAATACTTAAAATCAATTCATGCGCAGCTCTTTGGCGACTTATACGACTGGGCAGGAAAGTTAAGACAAATCGATATTTCCAAAGGTGACACCCGTTTTTGTAATTTTTCCCGTATTGAAATTGAAACCAATAAACTACTCAAACCGCTTCAAGAAAAAAAATACTTTCAAGGCTTAGCACCACAACAACTGATTCCTCAACTTGCCGACTTGTATTGTGAGCTTAATGTCATACACCCATTCCGTGAAGGTAATGGACGTACACAACGGATTTTCTTTGAGCATCTGATTGCTCATTGTGGTTATGGTATTGATTGGTCTCGCATTGACTCTCAACAACAATGGATTCAAGCCAATATTGAAGGTTTTTATGGTAATTTAAATCCATTAATTAAGATTTTTGAAATATGCTTTATTCAAAATACCTAAAATTTAAGTAGTCGAAGCCCACAATCCTTAATGAGCCATCATCTTTGCTTCAATCCACTGATTAATTTCCCAAATAAACCAACAATCACGATTCTTAGAAATCTTAATACTCTTCGGGTAATTTAGGATCGTAATATTCAGATTACTTATCCAGAATTGAATAGATCGTTAACTTAGATAGACTTTTAAGCAATGTAACTTGCCGCATGTTTATCAACATATGTCTCAAAAAAGTCTGCCCATACATAGATTTATGGTGTTTAGTGCTTAAATTTCAGATTAATCTTCGTCTGATGACCTGAATGGATGTTACAGATTACATGCAGGTGAATTACTCTGTGGCTGTATCATGGCTTTTGTGCAATCCAATCCATTTGATCCGAATGTTCTCTTTTGCAATAAAGCAGCCTCTTCTGCTTTTCCTGAACCAACGAACTATGTCATTGATTTGATTCAACCGACAACAGTGATGCTGAATCAAATCTCCAAAGAAGGGATTAAATGCAAGAAATGTGGTAAGAAAAAGATAGGGGATGGAAGTTATTATCCGTCTAATTGGAACCAGCCCATGAGTCGAGATCAGTTGAGTAAGAATCATTTTAAATGAATAAGAGAAGGATGGCTTACCTCACTTCTCCGAATAACAATGCTATGCTTTTCAACCAAGGTTATAAATTGGCAACTACATTTCATTCTTCTTCATGCTGGTCCTATAGCCTGTAGACAATTACTACATCATTTGCATTCAATGCTCAATACAGCCTGTCAGCAGAACCGCAGCGATACTTTTTTTCGTGCATACATGTAGTGTTTAAATCCATTCATTTTTCAATGATCCTCTGCCGTTTATCACATTTATGGTCGATCTTTAACCTTGTGAAAAATGCACATACCGATCCCTTCAAACTGTCAAATTTATGTATGCATGACATTTAAAGAAAATTATCTGATCAATTTTTTTAGGTAAAATTCATCAAGAAAAAAGTTATTATTATTCATAACATCACCAATAACCACATAAAAACAATAATTTAATAAATTATTCTTCCAATTTTTTTATATTTAGTGTTATTACCTCTAAATCCATGTTTACCACCTTCTATTACATAAGTAATTTAGAAGTATCCACGATATAAATTGCTTGCCCTCACACCTCTCCCCTCTCACGCCCAAAAAATTTATACTGAAAGGCAGATTAAGCCCGTTCGAGTTACATATAGCCGCATGCTATATTGAAAGCATTAAGAAAATATCCTCAATATTTATAGGATTTTTAAAGTATGAACTAATTTTCGAAGAACCCTTTCTAAGTAATGTGACCTATTAGGAAAAATGAAAATACTGAAATCTCCGTATCAACAATCAGTCAAAGTACATCCTGATGATTTTCTGTAACCGATACCCAAGGACTATACCTACCCTTCTGATGTGCTGTGCAACAAAGCCCTCCTTAGCCACACTATAGCTATAGATTAATTCCATTATTTTGTGATTTAATTAAATTATTCATTCTTAAGACCCAATTTAATGGATTTATATTTCACTAAACCAGAAGAAGTTGTGACTCTTTTAGGTGAGCGTTTACGTAAGCAACGACTCTTTCTGGAGATGTCTCAAGCTGAGGTAGCAGCACGCGCTGGTGTCGGCGTGAATACAGTTTCGAATCTTGAAGCGGGACGAAATGTATCTGTTGAAAATTTAGTCCGTATTGCAATGGTCTTGGGTCGATTAAACGAACTTCAGGAACTATTTAAACCTCAGCTTAACAGTGTGAATGACATTCTTCGCTATGAGAGTCAAAGTAAGCGCCACCGTATTAAGAGGAAGGGATAATGCTCAATAGACTTAATGTTTATTACAACGGTTGGGACGAATCATGGTTATGGGGAACGCTGATTAGTTCAACAGCCACGACAGGTAGACCCACCATTGCTTTTGAATATAGTCCAGAAGCAATACAGCAAGGTGTTGAGCTCTCTTCTTACTTGCTGCCTTTAAAAGGTCTACCATTCAGACAAGGTTTTCCTACTCATCAAATGGGACTCCCAGGTCCAGTCTATGACGCTTTACCAGATGGTTGGGGCATGATGTTGATGGATCGATATTTCAAAAAAATTGGCTTAAATTCAGCACGAATTGGACCTTTGGAGCGTCTGACCTATATTAGTAGTCACGCAATGGGTGCCCTCTCCTTTGAACCTTGTGTTGCTGACATGCAAACCTCAGAAAATATCCCTTTACAACAACTGGCCCAGGAAGTTCAAGAAGTACTCAAAGGTGAAGGTGGTGAATTTCTACAGCATTTATTGGTCATGGGTGGCTCCCCTCAAGGTGCCAGACCAAAAGCGTTGGTTTACCGAGATCCTGTCAATTTAGAGTTTTCGACTCAAGATTCTGATCAACATGAAGCCTGGCTGATTAAGTTTCCTGCTCAGCAAGAGCATCCTGAAGTCTGCGCCATTGAAGCCGTCTATGCAGAATGTTTGCGACTTTGTGCAATTGAGACTCCAGATACCCATTTCTTTAATTTGCCCAATGGTTTAACGGCTTTTGCTTCTAAACGATTCGATCGTCAAAATGGTATGCGGATTCCAATGCAGAGTTTGGCTGCATATACAGGAGCAGACTATAAAGTTCCAGGTAGCCTAGACTATCGCAATTTTCTCCGGGCAACCTTGATGTGTACGCAAGATGTACGAGAAAGATTGCATGCTTTTAAACGTGCTGTGTTTAATGTGCTTTTCAATAATCGGGATGACCATACTAAGAACTTTTCATTTCTCATGGAGAAAAATGGTCAATGGAAATTGGCTCCAGCCTATGATGTGACCTTCTGCGAGGGTCCAGGTGGTTATCATCAAATGGACATTATGGGAGAAGCGCTCAATATTTCCCGAAGTGACATACATAAACTCGGTACTTCAGAAGCTAATCTGACTACTCTAGAAGTCGATGAGATCATCTTGACCATGCGTGAAATTGCACTTCAATTTAGTCAAATTGCGCAGCGCCTGTATCCCCATCAAATTCGAGAATCTACCCTACAGATGATTCAATCACGGATTCAACAGAATATTGATTTTTTAACTGAAACCTAAGCGTAAATATAAACTAAGCGCCAACCATCAACTGCAAATAGACTTTGATATAGTTAGTCGCTACATAATCTGTAGAACCTGTGAATTAGCTCTCTTTATAATCACGAATATTAGATGGATCACCGCCAAGATATATTCTGCAAACGTGAAATCACTACATCCAGATCGAAAATCACTAAGAAAAAACTGTCACCAAAAAAAGGTCTGCACTATGGATAGATGCAGACCAAACTCTGGATAACTACCAGCACGAGAAATATGTCGCAATTTTGCATAGACATGAATTTGATAAAATCAGCCCAGAAAGCCAGAAATTCATAAAAACTATTTCATCAATCCCCTATAACTTAATCACGTTCATGGTCGATCTTAAATCTTGTGAAAAGTACTCATGCTGACCTAGCCAAACTGTAAAACTCATGTATTTATAGCCTTTAAATGAATCTTTCAATCGGTATATTTAAGGTAAAAACTAGTAATCAGAAGTTATTATCACCCCCATATAAAACAAGGATCAACTTAAAAACAATAACTTAGTAAATTATTCTTTCATTTTTTTTATATTTAGTGTTATTTTAATGTACTATTCATTGGATATCCCTCTACTTATAAGCCTGTGATCTTGCGAATCAGATGGTTCACTTTAACATTCTCTAAGCTGCCCGAGAATTGCTCTGCTCCCTGCCCTATGGCTTCCAAGAAAACATCAGCCCCGCCATGTGTTTCTTTATCTTTAAAACCTGTCTGAATCACGGCTTCTTGCTGGAAATCATCCGCAGCAGCTCCCGTACACCAACCAGTTTCACTCAAAGGATAAGTAAAACTATATTTCTCACCTTGTTTAGGTTGTGGACCCTGTACTGGATGACAGATATCACTGTCTTTCAAATTGATTACTAGGTCATCCATCCGATTTTGTGTCGGACGCTTTTTGCCCGTACCAAAACCAATAATCGGATAAGGTTGTCCATGAATATCTTTGGCAAAACCCGCACGATCATAGTTTTTAACCAAACCTAGTACACTGGTTTCCTGACCTTGTACATATTTTCCAGTACGCTTGGCATAGCCATTTAAAATTAGAGTGTGATCATGATCTGCCGTTATCACAATCAAGGTATTTTTTAATTCAGGGTCACTTTGTCGAAGTTTTTTAATGGTTGCATCCAAAGCCTCGTTTAGGGCAATTGTATCCTGTAATGCACGCTTAGCATTGGTGTCATGTAAAGCATGGTCTATACGTCCCCCTTCAACCATCAGGAAAAAACCATTTTTATTTTGGGTTAGAATGTCCAAAGCGGCCAACGTCATTTGCTTTAAGCTAGGTTCAGGCAAGTTTTTTTTGGTTCGATCTAAGTCATAATTTAAATGGCTAGTATTAAACAAACCCAATAATTTTTCATTCTTTCCTAACTTCATCTGGGAGAGTTGAGGTTGATCATAGACCACTCGATAGCCTGCTTGTTGCATTTCTGCGATCAAATTCCGTTGGTCTATCCGTTCTCCCCCTTGATCTTTCGGCAGAAATTGACGCTTACCCCCGCCTAGAATCACATCAACCCCATCTTTTAATTTGACGTTATAACGCTGATAGGTATCACCTTGCGAACTTGGTACTAATTGGGATGCTATGTCATTTTCAGCATCACGATGACAAATATGGGCATAAGTCGATGCTGGTGTAGCATGCGTAATGCGAGTTGTTGTGACTACCCCTGTACCCCAACCTCGTGCTTTGGCCAATTCAAGTAAAGTTTGAGTGTCTTGCTTATTCTGGTTCTGAGGATTGGTTCCACATTGATGATTTCCGGCCTGATTTGGTTCTACTGCAATTGTTCCAGTCTGCATGGATATCACTTCATTTTTCATTTTTACACCTGTCATATAGGCACCCATCGATGGTGCGCTATCTGTAACCTGTGCATCTTCTGAGAAAGTACGAACAAATGCTGACTCTGGCAGTTGATCTATCGGCAGTTGGCCATCTTCACCAACAGCATAAATTCGTGCAGCTGTCAGTGTCGTGATACCCATTCCATCTCCCAAGAAAAAAACCACACGGTGGGGCTGTTTTAGTGGTTGTACTGAAGCAGAAGATGATTGAACTAAAGCAGGACTTTGGCAGCCCGTCAAAATAACTGTGCCCAAACTACAGCATGCCAAACTTATTGATTTTTTATTAAATTTTTTCTTATGCCAAAGCATTGCATCGCCTCATCTTAGGATGGTCGAAAAATACGCTTTAAATATTCAATTTACATGACAAATTTATGAAAATATTATTATGACTAATTAGGGTCTGTTGACATTTACTGTGGCTTTGTTGCACAAAGATTTTAAAAGTAGAACTCCCCTAAGCTTCTCAAACTTAAGTGACAACTTGGGTGTGAGGTCTGCCTAAATCCGTAAATTTATTTAATACTGTCACACGAGCATGAATCTCATTCACTTGGCTCTGAAAGTTTCTCGCACTGAGTTTATATGCGGACCAATTCGTTGTACGGTAGATTTTAGTTGCTGGCTTCTTCATTCGGAAATTATATTGCTGAATCAGACCTTACAAACAGCTTTGTGCAACAAAGCCGTCTTTAAGTACTTTTTTTAAAGGAAAAATCATCGACTTAAATCTATATTTCCAACAGTGCCACTTTTATCGCTTTAGCACCTCAACTTATTTAAGTGGCGTAACTTACATAACTTATGCATCCCATTTAAGTGACCTCAGTTATAGTATTCCGTGTCAGGAATTTGTCCACTTATTCCAATGATGATGAGAACTGCAGCATTGACTTAGATCGCCAGTGCTCAGTACTGGCCATCATGTAGCTTTTATCGCTTTAGCGCCTTAACTTATTTAAGTGGCGT
>NZ_VPBM01000032.1:0-14388 GCF_013418745.1 Acinetobacter sp. YH12126
CAATACCAGCGCACAGCCCAAAGAATGATTTCGCCCTGAAAATGCCGACCATGGAAAGGATTCATATGCTGCACCTTTAGCTAAAACAGTCTTCAGCTTACCATTCGTGGTTATTTGCAACAGTGCCCTTACTTCAAAGCCAAAATTTTTCGGGCACCATTAAGTACGAATAAAGAAACCAGTATGCCAATGATTAAGTCTGGATAAGCTGATCCCGTCCACGCCACGAGTACACCGGCAAATATAACGCCCATATTTACGACAACGTCATTCGCCGAGAAAATCCAACTGGCTTTCATATGTGCGCCATCTTCTCGATGACCAGAAATAAGATATAAGCATGTCACGTTAGCTATAAGTGCGAGCAGGCCAATAACAATCATGAGCGTTGATTCTGGCTCGCTTCCAAACATGAATCGTCTAATGACATCAACAATCACGATAACAGCAAGTAATAACTGAATCCAACCTGCGAAATGGGCTGCTTTTATTTGATATTTCGCAGCTTTTCCGACGGCATATAGCGCAATACCATAAACGGCTGCATCGGCAAACATATCTAGAGAATCAGCAATCAATCCCGTAGACGCAGCAATAATACCGCTGATGAATTCTATAAAGAAAAGTAGAGCATTAATACCTAATAACAGTTTAAGTACTTTAGCTTGTCTCACAGGATCAGGTTCATTAGGTATATCGCCTGAAGAAAGCTGTGTTTCATCAAGTTTCGCCCCAAAACCCAGTCCTTCGAGTTTAGCCGTAATTTGCTGAATCCCTTCATTATGGAAGACTTTCAGTTTTCGATTGGGAAGATCAAAAGTAAGACCTTTAACTGCTTCAATATCTGCAAGAGCCATACGGACCATTTGCTCTTCAGCAGAGCAATCCATTTTAGGAATGGTGTAGGTACTTGTTTGCTTAGCCTGTTGATTGCTTATATAAGTTTCAGTCTTCACAAGCTTTGCACCAAAACCCAAAGCTTCAAGTTTGGTGGTTATATTTTCATCTTTTTGATTATGTAGAACCTTTAAAGAACGGTTAGGTAAATCAAAGATGAGTTTTTGAACACCATCAATTGAAGATAGCGCCATACGAACCATCTGTTCTTCCGCAGAACAATCCATTTTGGGAACTAAGTATTCACTCATGTAGTGCGAATCTTTTAAAATATCTTCAGTGCTTAAATTTTCTTTGGGATCAGAACCATAACAGGATTGAGCGGTATCTTCACAACTGTTTGAAGTGTTACAGCAAGGAGATGAAGATTTTTTTTCTTCCTCTTCACCACAACAGCTAAGCGTATTATCACAATTCTTTGAATTGTTTGCTTCTGCAATTGATGGATGATTTTCTTGTTGAGATTTCTTATCTTCGCATGGTGTTTCTTTACTACATCCACAACCACTCATAATTATACCCATTAAAAAAATTATAAACTTTGAATATTAGAACCCCTATAGTTACTATAGAGTCAAGAATCTTTGGAAATACTAACTCAATGCATTTAAAAATTGGTGAACTCTCTAAAAAAACCTCATGTTCAGTATTAACAATTAGGTTTTATGAAAAGGAAGGTTTAATTCCGGAACCGGAAAGAACGGAAGGAAATTACCGCCTTTACGATGTAGGCTATGTTGAGCGAATTAAATTTATTTTGAATTGCCGAACTTTAAATATGAGTTTGAATGAAATTCGTCAATTACTTACCTATAAAGACAAACCTGAGAAAAATTGTTCAGATGTGAATGAATTAATTGACTTACATGTCAGTGCTATCAGAGAAAATATAATCAAGCAACAAAAGCTTATTGAACAACTATCTGATTTAAGAGGTACTTGTGATGGTTTATGTACAATTGACCAATGTGGAGTTTTAAAAAATCTAGCTTGATTATCTAGACCTATGCTTTTTTCAAAAAATCGGCACTGTTGCAAATAACCACGAATGGTAAGCTGAAGACTGTTTTAGCTAAAGGTGCAGCATATGAATCCTTTCCATGGTCGGCATTTTCAGGGCGAAATCATTCTTTGGGCTGTGCGCTGGTATTGTAAATATGGCATTAGCTATCGTGAACTGCAGGAAATGCTGGCCGAACGGGGTGTGAATGTTGATCACACGACTATTTACCGTTGGGTTCAACGTTATACGAATCTAAAAATGGGAGCCTATAGCTCCCATTTTTATTGTTAAACGTTGAATCCTATATGTTTTCCTGTTGGAAGCTCTACATCAATACGGAGCTTCCCACCCATTGCCTCAACATACTTTTTCAAGGTTGAAATCTTAAGATCATTGCCACGATTTTCTATTGCTGAAAGCGATGGCTGTTTTATTCCCAAAGTTTCAGCAAGCTCTTTTTGAGAAATTTCGAGTTCTTCACGAATAAGATGAAGCTGATTTTCTAGCAGTAATTCATCAGCCATTTTTTGAATACGGGCTTGGCTCTCTGGAGAGCGGCTAGCTAACAATTCTTGCAGAGTCTTAGCCATTAGATTTATCTCCTAGGGTAGTGAGATGAAGTTGGTATTGTTCATCTGCAATATCCAGCATGTCTTTATAAAAACGCTTTTTACCGCCTTTATCAGCAATACATAGAACAATAGCCTGTCGTAAGGGATCAAATGCGAAGAAAGCTCTTAAGGATCTACCGCGATGTTGAACACGCAGTTCTTTCATATTGGTAAATTTAGACTCATACACAGTATCTACTAAAGGACGGCCTAAACTCGGTCCCTGCTGCTGTAGAACAACCAGGGCAGCTAGGACCTTCTCTTGTGTAGGTTCATCTTGCTGTTCAAGCCACTGATTAAATAGATCTGTCGTAATGACTGTCCACATACCACAACCAAAATATAGATTATAGTCTATATTTTAGGGGCATTATGTTTGTTTTGCAAATGAGAAAGGATAGGCAATAAAAAAGCCCGACATCCTGTCGGGCTTTTCCATATTTGGCGCTTAGATCTGACTCCTGTCTGATCTCACGTTCCTTGTTGTTCATCTTATTCTTTTTATCTGGAGCATCCTGCTCTCTATGTCTTCATGATAGGAAATTTCCAGTATTGCGGATAGCAGCAAAGGGCCGAGATTGGTATGAGCCAGGGCTTACAAAATAGCCTAAATTTTATCCACAAAAAATGTGGATAATTTTGGACATTGAGGTATTGATAAAATTTGAAAAACCTCAAAACTGACTATTTTTTAGTCAAATTTATTGGCAAGAAGTATCAAAACCGCTCATAAAAAAAGCCGACTTGTTTCAAAATCGGCTTTTTGGTCATTTTTGGATTTTTCTATTTTTATTAAGTGGTTGATATTTAGATTAATATACAAGTGTATTGCGTATAACCACCATTATGTTAAATGAATGATAATTGACATTTTGTTCATTAATACTGATATGCAACGAATTTTATTATATGTCACCCCTCAATTACAAATATAAATGACTGCTCGTCTAATCATCTCCATTACACAATTAAATGTTAAAATGCATAGCTACTTCATCTAAGATAAAATATATGTATCCAAATCTACAGCACAGCTTCGAAAACAGCGTCATTCTCGTTGTAGAAGATGATTATGATATTGGTGACATTCTTGAAAAATACATAAAAAATGAAAACATGCAGGTCATCCGTGCATTGGATGGACAACAAGCTTTAGAGTGCCTAAAAGCCAACTCTATCGACCTGATTCTCCTTGATATTAAATTACCCAAACTAAATGGCTGGGAAATTCTACAAATCATCCGTCAAACAAGTCATTTACCTGTCATTATGCTGACTGCCTTAGATGATCAAGTGAATAAGATCATGGGGCTAAAAATGGGTGCTGATGACTTTATTATTAAGCCATTTAACCCAAACGAAGTGATTGCACGAATACAAGCCGTACTTAGACGAAGTACAAGCCAAAATATGGAAATAACTAATATTATTCGTTATAGAAATATTGAAATTAATCCAGATCATCATCAAGTTTACATTTCAAATGGTCAAAGAAATCAGTTGCTCAACCTTACGTTAACTGAGTATAAGATACTGTTTTTGATGGCAAAAACACCGAATAAAGTCTTTACACGTAATGAATTGATCCAAAACTGTATGCCTGAAAGTGATGCTTTAGATCGCACTGTAGATAGCCATATCAGCAAATTACGCAAAAAACTTGAAGAAAATGATGTAAATGGCTTATTAATCAATGTCCGTGGCGTGGGGTATCGCTTAGATCAAAATCATGAAATTTAACTTTTTTAAAAATTCTGTTGGAATTAACTTCCAGTTTATTATCATGATGAGCCTATTCAATTTAGGCATTACGCTGTTATCTTTCATGATTGGCTATTTTGTTTATAGCTGGGCGATAAAAATAGGTTTTCTAAATACACAAGTTATTAATTCAAATGAATTTTCAGTTACCTCCGTTGACTTTATCTGGCTGTTTTTAGTGCTATTAACAGGCTTTTTTCTTTCTACTATCCTCGCCTTTAAATATGGAAAACGCTATACACAGCCAATTAGTGATTTAGCAGATGTTATTCAACAAATTCAACAAGGCAATTTAGCACTCAGAATTAAACAGCCACATCATGATATTCCACATGAAATCAAGTCTCTTATTGAGAACTTCAATGAAATGGCAAACCAACTTGAAGTATCAGTTAAGAATTCAACTGTTTGGAATGCTGCAATTGCACATGAATTACGAACACCTGTGACAATATTACAAGGTCGCTTGCAAGGTATTGTCGATGGTATATTTATTGCCGATAAAGCTTTACACCTAAGCTTATTGAACCAAGTCGAAGGCTTATCTTACCTTGTGGAAGATTTACGGACACTGACACTTATTGAAAATAAACAATTACGATTAGAACTAGAAAAGACCAATTTAAAAAATAGTATTGAAAAATGTCTGCAGATGTTTAATGAACGGTTTCATGTTAAAGGTTTAACTATTGTTTTAAATTTGACGGATAAATTGGTTTGCGTTGATATAAGAAGGATGGAACAGGTCTTTATTGCATTGTTCTCTAACTTTCTAAGATATTCGAATGCTGGAAAAATAAATATTACATCTGTAACCACAGCAGAACATTGGGTATTGACGTTTGAAGATGAAGGTCCTGGTATTGATGAATCGCATCTTAAACACCTGTTCAAACCCTTCTATCGACTGGAAGACTCTAGATCATGTCTAGATGGCGGTACTGGATTAGGCTTGGCAGTGATTGATGCAATTATTGAAGCACACCAAGGTCATATTTATTATTCTAAATCCAAAAACTTAGGTGGCAGCTGTTTTACTATTCAACTAAATCGTAAGACATCAACTCATTTATAATGTGTTAAGTTCAGATTAATACGGCTTAATTTAAACCATAAATTTAAGATAAATTGATGTCTGAACTTAACCATTCTGTTTGATGATCCTCAAATAAATTTCATCACAATGAATTCTCATCTCGATATTTAGCTAGCATAAAAAATACCACAATGGAGAGTATCCCGATGATAATCCCTGCTGTTAATAATAAATTAACATGAGCTGAACTGAAGGCAATTTTACCTGCGTTAATCAATGCTGTACCTTGTTCAACGGGTAACTGGCTCGCCACTAAATAGGTATCACCAATCGAAAGTCTGGCTTTTTCTGCTAAAACAGCAGTTAAATCTGACGGCACTTGAAGATGACTGCCAAATATATAGGCCATGAAAACACCAAATAAAGTAATACCTAGTCCTGTACCCAGTTCATAACCTGTACTTTCAAGTGAACCTGCCGCACCGCCCTTTTCTGCAGGTACTGAGCCCATGATCGCAATGGATGAAGCTGTTAAACCAATACTCAGTGTTAATCCAATCGAAGCTAAAATAAAGGGAACGATGATTCCCGGATGATGAAAATCTGAATAACTCAAACTGACCAACGCAATTGCTGCCAATATTAATGACATGGTCGCAACCAGACGGAGTCCAAATTTATTGGATAAAAAACCAGCAATAGGCCCGCCAATAGCGGCCGCAACCATAATCGGAACCATAAAAAGACCGGCTTGCAGCGGTGTTAAACGAATGACATATTGCAGCTCCATTGCCAAAGTTAACTCAACCCCTGCCAAAGCGCCTGCAGCAACCATTGCCATAATAATGCCGGCTAAAATAGCAGGACGTGAAAATAGCGAAAGATCTAGCATCGGCTGAGGAGAATTCAGCTGTTTGCGTACAAATATGGTTAATAAGCCGATAGATAAAACGACCAAAGGCAAGACAATCAACAACGACTGTTTACCGCCTAAGCCTGCTTTTAGTGCATATACAAACGAAATCAAACCGACAATCAGCAATAGCGCTTGACCAAATGCCCAATGTCCAGGGGTTATAGCTTCTTTTCGGGACAATAAGAAATAGCACATTGGTGCGACAACCAGCATGATTGGGACGTTAATCAGGAAAACTGAACCCCACCAGAAATATTCTAACAATCCCCCACCAATGAGCGGTCCAATGGCGGCACCGGCTGATCCGATTGTGCCCCAAATACCCAGCGCAATGGCACGTTCGCGACTGTCTTCGAAGGTTCTGCGAATAATACCCAATACACAGGGCATAATCATGGCACCGCCTAATGCTAATAAAGCACGTGCGGCAATCAGCATAGAAGCCGTTTGGGAAAATGCCGCAAGGACTGAGGCAATTCCAAATATAACCAAGCCAATCAGCAGAATCTTACGATTGCCGACACGATCAGCCAAAGTTCCCATCGGAACTAAAAGTCCAGCCATAAGTAATGGATAAATATCAATAATCCATAAGACTTGGTTACTTGTGGCACTCAGCGATTGGGTTAATGAGGGAACCGCAACATGCAGTACAGTCATATCAATCACAATCGGCAGAAATGCAAGCACGACAGCGAGCAATATCCACCAGCGTTTCGGATCAAGATTGGTAGCTTTCATGATTAAACCTATATTGATGGTTTATTAAATCAATTCTGAAATAAAGATGTAAATGAAAGATTTGTTGTGGGCTAAACTCGTTAACCCACAGCTTTTATTCTCAGTTTTGATGCTTAATGTGCCGCTTTACGTTTCGAGAATTTCTCAACCATGCTCATGACGACAATAAAGAAAATCGGTACAAAAATAACAGCTAGAATTGTTGCGCTGATCATGCCGCCAAAGACGCCTGTACCAATCGCTTTTTGAGTTTCAGAACTAGCGCCACTGGCAATGACTAAAGGAATAACGCCACAGGTAAATGCCAAAGATGTCATTAGGATTGGACGTAAGCGCAATTTAGCGGCTGCAACGGTTGCCTCCACTAAACCCATTCCTTCTTCTCTTAGTGCTTTTGCAAACTCAACAATCAAAATAGCATTCTTTGCAGATAGACCAATAATCGTGATCATGCCGACCTTAAAGAAAATATCATTTGGCATACCACGTAACATTACTGCTAAAAAGGCGCCAATCAACCCTAGAGGGACAACTAGCATCACAGAGAATGGAATTGACCAGCTTTCATAAAGCGCTGCCAAGACAAGGAAAACGACTAACATCGACAACAGTAATAAAAACAAGGTTTGTGATTCCGACTGTTTTTCTTCTAGAGAAATCCCAGTCCACTCATAACCCACACCTTTCGGAAGTTGTTCAATCAAATTTTCCATCTCAGTCATGGCTTGTCCTGAAGATATACCTGCTGCTGGACTGCCAGAAATACTCAATGATGGACGACCGTTGTAACGATTGTATTGTTGTGGGGAATGTTGCCAAATTGGAGTAATTATTTCAGACATTGAAACCAATTTACCGCTTTGACTGTTCACCTTAATCTGAAGAATATCTTCAATACTCATGCGTGATTTGGCATCAAGTTGCACAATGACTTGCTGCATACGGTCATGATTTGGAAAATCATTGATATACATCGAACCCATTGAGGTTGAAATAATATCGGTCACATCACTGAAATTAACACCTAATGCCTGCAATTTATCTCTATCAATTTTAAGCTGTACAGAACTGCCATCTGGCAAACCTTCAGGATAGACCTCCGCCACGATTTTACTTTGTGCTGCTAATGCTAAAAGCTGATCTTGTGCTTCTCTTAAAGCAGGCATGCCAATATTGCCACGATCTAATAATCTCAGTGAAAAACCAGATGAGTTACCCAATTCATCAATTGCTGGTGGTAACACAGACATGGTTTGACCTTCTGAACTTTCAGCCATCGCTATATTGGCATTATTCACGACTTCTTGTGCCGTAATAGTACGCTCTTCGAATGGCAATAGATTGGTAAAATACATCGCTGTATTCTGACCAGATCCACTAAAACCAAAACCTAAGACCGCCATATTGTCTTTAATCCCCGTTTCTTGGTCTAAATAATTTTGAAACTCAGCAACGACTTTACGGGTACGTTCTTGAGTTGCATCCGCAGGAAGTTGAATCGAAGTCATAAACCACCCCTGATCTTCTTCTGGCATAAACGCAGTCGGAACGTGTTTAAAACTAAAAATCAGCACAATGACAATGCCTAAGAAACATAACATTGCGAGGGTTTTATGTTTAATTACTTTAAATAAACTGCGTTCATAGCGATTGTTCAGCTTCTCAAAACTGCGATCAAACGATGCAAAAACACCCTTTTTCTGATGGTCTTGATCAATCGGTTTTAACATCGTTGCACATAACGCAGGGGTTAATGTCAGTGCAAGGAAAGCTGAGAATAAAATTGAAACCGACATGGTAATGGTGAACTGACGATAGATAATCCCCACTGAGCCTGACGCCAATGCCATCGGCAAGAATACAGCGGCTAACACTAAGGTGATGCCAATAATCGGATTGGTAATTTCCTTCATGGCTTTAGATGTGGCTTCAACTGGAGATAAGCCTTCTGTCGCCATAATGCGTTCAACATTCTCAATGACCACAATCGCATCATCGACAATAATCCCGATCGCAAGCACCATACCGAACATGGTCAGCACATTAATCGAAAAACCAGCAAGCAGCATGACTGAGAATGTGCCAAGCAATGCAATCGGTGCAACAATCGCCGGAATTAAGGTGTATCGAACATTGTGTAAAAAGATAAACATGACAATAAAAACTAATGCCATAGCTTCAAGCAATGTCATGATTACTTTTTCAATCGAGATTTTTACAAAAGGTGCAGTGTCGTAAGGTATAGAGAATTTCATACCATCAGGCAGTGCTGAACCTAACTGTTCAATTTTCGCTTTAACACCTTCTGCAGTCTTGACAGCGTTGGCACCAGGACTCATTTGTATCGCCACAGCTGTAGAGGCTTTGCCATTTTCTAAAATCGCAAAGTTATACATCTGTGCCCCGATTTCGACACGAGCGACATCCGACAGTCGAACATTGGCGCCATTTTGTTGAGCACGTAAACTAATTTTCTTGAATTGCTCTACAGTTTCTAATTGACCTTGAGCAGTTAAAGGAATAGTAATTTGTTGCCCCGTCAAAGCAGGAACATCACCAATACGACCTGGTGATATCGGCAAGTTTTGGTTTTGGATGGCTGTATTCACATCTTGAATACTCAATCCATAAGAAACCAAACGATCTGGATCGACCCAAATCCGCATGGCTTTTTCAGCACCAAAATTTTGGACTTTACCAACACCGTCAACCCGCTTTAATTCTTCAATCACATAGCGAGTCATATAGTCACTGACATCAATTTCACTATATTTGCCATTCGGTGAACTTAAGCCCACCATCATTAAAAAACCAGACGACGCAGCATCGACCATCAGCCCTTGTTGTCGCACTGTTTGAGGTAAGCGTGACTCAATGGCTTTAATTTTGTTTTGCACATCAATTTGTGCAAGTTCTACATCTGTACCTGGTTTAAATGTTGCGGTGATTGTTGCTGTTCCAGAACTATCTGAACTTGAACTGTAATAAAGTAAGTTTTTGACACCTGACATTTCCCGCTCAATCAAGGTCACAACACTATCATTCAATGTTTTTGGCGTAGCACCTGGATAGATTGCCGTAATACTAATCTGTGGTGGCGCAACACTTGGGAATCGTGCAATAGGTAACTTGGGGATGCTTAGTACACCCAACAGAATAATAAATAAAGCAATCACCCATGCAAAAATAGGACGCCTAATGAAAAATTGGGACATTATTGCTGTCCTCCATTTTCCTTAATATTTGTAGGTTGCCACTGCTTAATTTTTAATTTTTGCTCAGGCTGTATACGATCAGCCCCTTCAACAATGACTTTCTCACCTGCTTGTAACCCTTGTTTGATCACATAGTTATTTTGATAACGTTGACCAAGCTGAACAGGCTTGCTTTGCGCTAAACCTTTTTGATTAACAATCGTAACATTGGCTTTACCACTAATATCATGTTGAATCGCTTGTTCTGGAACTAGGAGCGCATTTTCAACTTGAGCTCGGCTCATATTGACTCGAACATACATGCCTGGCAAAAGTTTTTGATTTTCATTATTGGCTAAAATACGGATTGTGACATCACCCGTATCAGGATCAACTTTAGTATCCGAAAATAGGATTTCACCTGTAACGTTATAAGGTTTACCCTGACTATTTAGGATTTCAACCGTATGTTTGGTATTTGACACGTCACCTTGCTGTAAAGCTTCCTGTAGTTTTTCATAATCACTAATTGATTGCTTTACATCAACATAGACTTTATTAATCTGTTGTATTACGGCCATTGCATTAGTATCACCTTGACCAACTAATGCACCCTCAGTCACTAAGATTTCACCAATCGTTCCCGAGATAGGGGCTGTAACAGTCGCATATTTAAGATTAAGTTGTTGTCTGCTTAACATGGCTTGCATTTGCGCCACATCGGCTTTTGCTTTTTGATAATCTGCTTCGGTATTGTTGTATTCCTGCTGACTAACCGCATTTACTTTTACTAATTCAGTGTAGCGTTTTAACAGCACCTGCAAACGTGTCACCTCAGCTTGTGCACGGTTTAAAGTGGCTTGATTGCTTTTTACATCTGCCTGAAATATTTCAGAATTCAATTTAAAAAGCGGTTGACCTGCTTGCACATAAGAGCCTTGCTTAAAAAGTACTTTATCAACAATTCCACCTACTTGCGGGCGAATTTCAGCAATACGGTAAGCGACAACACGGCCTGGAAGATTTTCAATTAAATTCATGGAATGCGGTAATACCGTGATGGTACTGACAACCGCTGGTGGCATTTCTGTTGGGGACTGTTCAGCATCTTTGGCTTGTGTACAGCCGATTAAAAGTACAGTTGTAATAAGTATTGAACCTATTAAATGATAATGTGTTGACATGCTTTTTCAGAGGGGGGGTTTTAGATACTACTATTTTGAAATAGCAGTGTTTATGAATTGCTGATGTTGTGTGGAGATTGTGTGGAGATTGTGTGGAGAGATTAAAAGATTTATTTTTTAATGACACGCTTAAACAGCGTGGCTTGTAAATTAGTATAAATAATTTTGTTGTTCTACAATTTTGATCGTATCTTAGTTTTTTCTCATAGTTCATGAACTTTAAAATTCTAAACCAAGACTAATATTTATATAAGCAATTGAAAATACAATACATAGTTTCTTTATACACTTATGAAGTGAACTTTAGGTGAACATAAGTTAAATAGAAATTTTTAATTAGTTCAGCACAAACGTACAATCTTTAAGGCCTATAACTCGATACCGTTCTCTCTTTGATGTTTATTGCTATCTAATTGAGTGAACTCTGTGGAAATATTTCTTTATACATTAAGCGTTATGTATAGCCCAGGCCCTGTAAATTTTATGGGGCTAAATTCTGGCCTTACAGGTCAATTAAAAAAGACTATAGGATTTTACCTAGGCATTGGTTTCGCCATGTTGATCTTATTCGTATTGTTTGGCTATATAGGTGAAGCTGTTATTCCACATGGATTGATTCATTATATTGCTTTAGCGGGTGCAATTTATACATTCTACTTGGCTATAAAAATGATTAGGGCGAATGTAGAAACAACTCAACAGCAAGAAAGCCATCTAACATTCTTAAATGGCTTATTTATTCAGTTATTAAATCCAAAAGCCATTCTCGTCATTCTACCTGTTACGACAATTATGTACCCTGCAGCCAAAATCACAGGAATCATGATCTTGATAGTTTCTTTACTGATTTCACTTGGTGCTGTTGGCGCACCATTCACCTATGCTCTGGTTGGAAAAGTATTAGGCAACAAAATTGCTAATCCTATCTGGTTTAATCGGCTAAATAAGCTGATGGGTATACTCTTGATTTTATCAGGGCTTTTTATGTTCAAAGATTTTCTTAATGGAATAAATCTGCTGTAGGACAAATTAGCCGTTCAAATCGAACGGCTATCTTTTAATATTTATCATTTTCCATTGAGTGGGAGTTAAACCAAATGTTTTTATAAAATGTCTGGTCATATGACTCTGATCAAAAAAGCCTGCATTTAAAGCAGCATTAACAATAGACTCCCCTTGAGCAAGGTAGAACTTAACTGTTTCTAAGCGACGCATGATCATATAACGGTGTGGGCTAGTTCCAAATAATAATCGGAAATCACGAGAAAGGCTCCAGCGGTCACGATCAGCATGTTTCTCTAAATCTGACAAACTTAAGTTTTCATGTGGATACGCCAAAATACACTCACGCGCTCTCTCTGCTGCCTTGTAGTCAAATTTTTTGTTTTGGTTAGATGAAGTATCTGAAATTTCACACAGTGTAGTTGCCAAATCAAATAGAGCATCTTCCTCTTCTAGGGTATCCATATAATTATTTATATTATTTAGAAAGCTATCCATTGCCCTAAACAGGCGAATATCATTACTTAAGCCATGTCTGATAAAAGGCAAAGGTTTACCCTTTAAAATGGTTTGGATCATCGCTGGTTCGATGTAAATCATTCTATAGCGATAGCCATCTAATGTTCCTGATTCACCATCATGCTTTTCATCCGGGTGTAGAACCATAGTCATGCCTGGCAAGCTATGTTGCAATGTACCTTTGTAATGAAAGTTTTGAACTCCGGAAAGAGTCCTGCCAATAGCATAAGTATCATGTCGGTGAGGTTTATAAGCATAATTGGAAAGAAATGCTTCAATTCTTTCTAATTTATGATTTTGAGTGGGGGATCTCACAATCCAATTATTTCCACTGGAGAAATCAGGCATAATTGATGGCCAATTTTTCGTAGATTCTATTGTAGATTATTTTTCACTTTTCCTAAAATTAACATAATACACGTTATACGTAATGCTTGATATTTCTCTTTAAATATCATTATATTAAAGCAAGCCGTTCTGAAATATAGGGCACCAGCAGAGCGGCTTTTTATTGATTATTCATGTTCCACGCTTAAAATTCGAACAGTGTTTCATGATTTTTATAAGTTAAACTAAATTTAGTTGCTAATCCCAATAAGCTATTCACTAACTTGTAAATATCGGTATACCGCCTGACGACTAATCCCAAAAGCTTTCCCTAATGCCATTTTCGATGGATACTTCCCCTCCTTCCATGCTTGTCGTAAAGCTTCAGCTTGGTCAGGCTTTAGTTTATGCACCCGACCTTTGTACTTCCCCTGAGCAGAGGCGAGTTTTATTCCTTCCTTTTGCCGCTCTAAAATGATCTCACGTTCGAACTGTGCAAAAGCACCCATCATTTGAAGCATCAAATTATCCATCGGGGTGGATTCGGCTGTAAAAGTAATATTTTCTTTTACAAACTGGATGGCGATCCCTCGTTTGACCAGTTTATCTACTTCAGTGACCAAATCTTTTAGGCTTCGCGCAAAACGATCCATTGAATGTACAATCACCCTGTCCCCTTCCCGGACATAGTTCAACATTTCCTGAAATGGCACTGTTGCAAAGTTAGCGATGAGGCAGCCTTTTGTCTTATTCAAAGGCCTTACATTTCAAAAACTCTGCTTACCAGGCGCATTTCGCCCAGGGGATCACCATAATAAAATGCTGAGGCCTGGCCTTTGCGTAGTGCACGCATCACCTCAATACCTTTGATGGTGGCGTAAGCCGTCTTCATGGATTTAAATCCCAGCGTGGCGTTGATTATCCGTTTCAGTTTGCCATGATCGCATTCAATCACGTTGTTCCGGTACTTAATCTGTCGGTGTTCAACGTCAGACGGGCACCGGCCTTCGCGTTTGAGCAGAGCAAGCGCGCGACCATAGGCGGGCGCTTTATCCGTGTTGATGAATCGCGGGATCTGCCACTTCTTCACGTTGTTGAGGATTTTACCCAGAAACCGGTATGCAGCTTTGCTGTTACGACGGGAGGAGAGATAAAAATCGACAGTGCGGCCCCGGCTGTCGACGGCCCGGTACAGAT
>NZ_VPBM01000003.1:0-31439 GCF_013418745.1 Acinetobacter sp. YH12126
TTGTTCCATTTTAGAGATTTGTTTAAGATAAGATATAACTCATTGAGATGTGTCATAGTATTCGTCGTTAGAAAACAATTATTGTGACATTATTTCAATGAGTTATCTATTTTTGTCGTGTACAGAGAGCAAAGAGTTAAGTGTGGGCCAAACACGCTTAGCCACGCTAGTCGGCTGGGCGCTATTGATCATCGCCTTACTACTTTGCCTCTCACTTGGCACGCCGAGCAATAACATCAGTTATTGGTTTGGCGCTCTGACTATTGCGGCTTTATTTGTCGGACTATGTATTAGTTATATCGCTGAATACTTTTGGAAAATTATTGGTGCATTGGTTGTCGTATTTGTATTGTCAGCAGTGTTATTGAAATTTTAATTCATTAGACAAGCTTCTCTAAACATTGAAAGCCAATCTTCGGATTGGCTTTTTTCATGCCAACCGATTAGGCTATGCCTATTCTGCTCTTTTGGATTACACATGTCTGAACTTTCGATCTCTCCTGCTTTATATAACCGCGCCATGGCAGGCAATAAAGATGCTCAATTTGAACTGGCTGAAATTTATATGCAAAGTGAAAATGATGAGCATGTTGAACTTGCTGAAGAATGGGCACTCAAAGCAGCTCAGTTAGGTCATGTAGAAGCGATGTATTGGCTGGGTGAAGGTTATGCAGTCTATGCCAAAGATATGCTCGAAGAAGATCCTGAAGAATCTAATACCTATTTTGAGCATGCACACTGCTGGTTAGAACAAGCGGCAAAACATGACCATCCTGCTGCAATTTTAGAATTGGCCAATTTTTACCGTCGCGGCGATGTGGTGGAAAAAGATGTTGCTAAATCCATTGAACTGGTTGAACAATCTGCAAAATTAGGTGAAGTTCAAGCCATGCGTGACTTAGCCTTTATTTATGCCAATGGCTTAGGCATCGACGCTGATGAAGAAAAAGCAGATTTTTGGAATGAAAAAGCCAATGTGGCTGAGCAGTAATCCAATTATTTTCTAAAAAATAAAGCCCATCTCATGATGGGCTTTTTGCTTTTAACAAAATGGCTCAGCTCGCCACATAGTCATTTACATCTACAGTAATCACTTGTCGGCAAATGCCTTCTGCTCCACGCTGCTGTTCAAATACCTCTGCTGGCATGGCATCAAAACTGTCAAAGAAACTGATTTCTGTTTCGTCAATGTCATACACCAAAGAATGATTCCCCACGCCCTCTAGGGTGTCGTAATAGACAATCACAAACTGATTTTTTTCAAAAGCCTGCTTAATTTGTGCATAGCCAATTGCGGGCAATATTGGCAGTGCCAATTGATCCGCTTCCGCATAGCTGCGCTTTTCACTGTCTTGCAGTTCAGGGTCATGCTCTGTGTAAAACTTTACTTGGAAGCCAAACTTCTTTAACCCAACGGCTAAACCAATGGTTGTTGTACCATGGTCAGCGTCATAAGCACAAACTTCGATGAGTTGCTGAATATCTGCATCTATACCTAAGTGCTGCAGCAACATCCACACCGCATAAATGCCGCCATTGGCTTCAAGATTGGCTAATTCTTCAGGCATTTCCAAAGACATAATAAGAACTCACAACTTAAATCTGCAGTGATAATAAACAAATCAGCGCAATTTGTACGGCAATTTTTATAAACATAGTTATGCCGCATCAAAAAAAATTTATCCCTAGTGCAGAAGTTTTTTAGGACGAAGATGTTTACTCCATATCAGGTTTAGCTTTTTACACCTTTGCCTTAGGCTTAGTCTTACTTTTTTTAGCGGTCTTAGATTCTTTCGAATCAGAAAAGGCATCCCACAGCAAAATGACAACGATAAGAACTAAAACCAAGGACAGCATTTGAAGGCCGTAAATCAGCCATGCAAACCCTGAATTACGAAGTTCAAAATAGTCTTGGTTAAGAAAAAATCGTGATTGATTCGGATTTTGAGTATTTACATACACTGAATACTGCTGCTGATGTATTGCATGCTCAGTTTTGAGTGCTGCTCTGACTTTTAAATCCTGCGACGTTTCAAGAAACCAAAGCATATATTGCGGGTCAAGTTTATCTGCAACACCTGTACTTATTTGCTCATTCAGCATGTATTGGTATTGCGCTCGCGTATACGCATATTGCAGTGAACGCCTGTGCCTATAATCATCAATTTCAACTTGATTAATCTGAACCTGATCTGCCAAAATCCAGTTGGGATGAGTCAGTTGAAATTCTTTAATTTGTAAAAAACTTGAACTAAAAAATATGGCTAAAACAGTGCTATACAAAACAATAAAACTGAGGCCATGACACAACCAGCTCCATGATTTTTTGCTGATAAATCTAAATACTGCATACAGCAAGCCGTACAACATTATTGAAAACAGCAACAAATGCCATTTGTCATTTTCATAGAAAAAAGTATAACAACCATATAAACAGGCACACATTCCCAAGAAATATGCAGCATATGATTTAAATTTTTCTAGGCTCATTACTTTGGTTATATCTCTTGCTGGATTGTGTCTTATGACGGACGTTTACTCACAAAAATAATGTCCAAATCTTGTTTCGGTACAAAATTCTTTTCAACCATTTGAAACTGCGTAGCGCTGATTTTCTTCACTTTACCTGCCCAGCAAAAAGAAACCAGCTCTCCTGCATCACGCTCGATAGTCAGTTTAAAATCTTGAATAGGCTTTGCCCAATTGGCGCCAGTTTTTAAGATATAGCCCAGTGCTTGAAATGGTGCATGCTGTGATTTGGCCTTTCTAAGTCCTGCCTTAAACTTTTGATCCATACAATAACTTTGATTATATTCATCAGGATATAAAGCCACAGACCCGCCCACCAGCGGTGCATATTGATGCTGTACACGTGTGAGCGCATTGGCTTTAAAAGTTTGCTTCCAGCTGTAAATTACCTGAGATGACCATGAAATGACTTCACTCGGATCTTTGGGCAAAACTTTTTGCAGCGCTGCATTTTTACAGTTTCTAAGCTTTCTCTCAAAAGTTTCATATTCAACATCTTGCCTGCTCCACGGATTCAGCATGTCTTTTTCCGTAAACCCGCATTGCTTAAAACTCTCCGTCATATCAATCGGGGCTGTTTTTTCATCTTTTTGAATAAAAGTGCGCACATGCATTTCAGGCTGAATCATTTTTCCATTCACCTGAACTTTAAAACTTTTTAGCAATTTTTCAGTATTGGCAAAATCAGATTCAAAGAAGTTTTCAACTTTTGGCAGTGGAAAGAGTATGGTTTCAGTCACGTCTTTATTACTCAGATTTTTAAACTGATAATCGACCTTGATCATTTTTTTACTAATAAATAGGTCTTCCCTGAACATTTGAATGTCTTTATTTTTAAGGTACTGCACCCCTCCCGTTGCCACATAGCCTGTTGAATCGTTGGCATATGTTAGTGCTGAAAAACACAAGCATATGAATGCAGTTAATTTTTTCATTATTAGCTTCCAGTTTTTTATATTTAAAATTGCACTAGAATATCATCGACCATTTTTCAGGAATATACTCAGAAATTAGCCCTATCCCGATAATTATAAGGGCAATGATGCCAATCAAAATAATAAAACTCACTGCTTTTATGACTACTCTAAGGGTTAAATTTAAGCCTTTTGTATAATTTTCAATAAAACCTGAAAATTTAAATAAGGATAAAAACCCAATCAAAATTAAAGGCAGAAAAAAAATATCTTGTGGTGAAAAGTCGCCTCGCCTTGCTGAGACAGCTTGTGAAGATACGAGTAAAACTAGGAAAATATTAAATTTTAATATATTCATGATATGTACGTTATTATCTTTTTATTATCAGATTATTCATCTACATATTAACCAATTTTTGATTGGAACTCACTCTATTTCCAAGTACAATACTGCCCTAGTCGAGGGATGCTGCGACTTTCTTATAGGCACTAAATATAAGATCGCTAGGCTCGACGATTCGGTTGGACACTCGTTCCAATCAACAACGGCATCCGCGAACTGAATGATCAATTGTTTTTATTAAGGAGATCGTGATGAACGCGGTTAATGCTTCATTTACAGATTATAAAGTTGCCGATATTTCACTAGCTGACTACGGCCGTAAAGAAATCAAACTTGCAGAAGCAGAAATGCCAGCCCTAATGGGTCTTCGCAAACGCTATGCAGCGGCTAAACCGCTTGCTGGTGCGAAAATCCTTGGCTGTATCCACATGACCATTCAAACTGCAGTTTTAATTGAAACTCTAGTTGAATTAGGTGCAGAAGTTCGCTGGACTTCTTGCAACATCTTCTCTACTCAAGACCACGCTGCTGCTGCAATCGCTGCTGCGGGTATTCCTGTATTTGCTTGGAAAGGCGAAACTGAAGAAGAATACATGTGGTGTCTTGAACAGCAAATCAATGTGAACGGTACACCTTGGGATGCCAACATGATTCTGGATGATGGCGGTGACTTAACTGCGCTTGTTCACGAAAAATATCCTGAAGTGATTGCTAAAATCCACGGTATTACAGAAGAAACCACTACAGGTGTTCAACGTCTTTACGAAATGCACCGCGACGGTACTTTAAAAGTTCCAGCGATTAACGTAAATGACTCTGTCACTAAGTCTAAAAACGACAACAAATACGGCTGCCGTCACTCACTAAACGATGCCATCAAACGTGGTACAGATATGCTTTTATCTGGCCGCCGTGCACTTGTAATCGGTTATGGTGACGTAGGTAAAGGTTCTGCTCAATCACTTCGTCAAGAAGGCATGATTGTACGTGTCACTGAAGTTGACCCTATCTGTGCAATGCAAGCATGCATGGACGGTTTCGAAGTTGTTGCTCCGTATAAAAATGGCATTCAAACGGGTAAGAAAGAAGACATCAACTTTGATCTTCTTCAAAATACTGACTTGATCGTAACAACAACTGGTAACTACCACGTATGTGACGCTGCAATGCTTGATTCATTAAAAGCTGGCGCTGTAGTTTGTAACATCGGTCATTTCGATACTGAAATCGACACAAATTACTTACGTGGTTATAAGTGGGTTGAAGTTAAGCCACAAGTTCACCAAGTGTATCGTTCAGAAAATGAAAATGATTACCTTATTCTTCTTTCAGAAGGCCGTTTGGTGAACCTTGGTAATGCAACTGGTCACCCATCACGTATTATGGATGGTTCTTTTGCTAACCAAGTATTGGGTCAAATGCACCTATTCGCTGAAAAATTTGCTGATCTTCCTGAAGATCAAAAACAAGCTGCAATCCGCGTAGAACTTATTCCTAAGAAATTAGATGAAGAAGTAGCTGCAGCAATGGTTGCAGGTTTCGGTGGCGTATTGACGACTTTAACTCAAGAACAAGCTGACTACCTAGGTGTTCAAGTTGAAGGCCCGTTCAAAGCTGAGGCTTATAAATATTAATTGACCCTCACCCCATCCCTCTCCCAGATGGAGAGGGTGACAGCTTCGTTAAATTGTATTCAGGATTAAAATCTTATCAATTTAATAAGCTGGGTGTTTAACCCTGCATAATTCAGTAATGAATACTCCTCTCCCTTTGGGAGAGGTCAGGGAGAGGGTAAACAAATAGTATTTATAAAAAAGGATTTGAACATGTCAAAACAGATTCCTATTTCCTTTGAGTTCTTCCCGACCAAAACTGATGCGGGCGCGGAAAAACTTAAAGTTGTACACCAAGAACTTCAATTACTCAATCCTGAATTTTTCTCTGTAACATACGGTGCAGGCGGTTCTACCCGTGAACGCACTTTGTCTACATTGAATGATTTCAACGGTAAAGGCACACCGGTTGCCCCTCACCTGTCTTGTATTGGTGACAGCAAAGAACGTATTGCTGAATTGCTAGATTTGTATAAATCGCAAGGCATTGACCGTATTGTTGCGCTGCGCGGCGACTTGCCGTCTGGTCAAGTGGGCTTGGGCGAATTGCCTTATGCAACAGATCTTGTGCGTTTCATCCGTGAGCACACTGGCGATCACTTCAAAATTGAAGTTGCAGCTTACCCAGAAATGCATCCTCAAGCAGACAGCTTTGACCTCGACATCAAACGTTTCTGTGATAAAGCCAATGCGGGCGCAAATGCAGCTTTGACACAGTTCTTCTTCAATCCAGATGCCTACTTCTACTTTGTAGAACGCATTCAAAAAGAAGGCGTGAACATTCCTGTCGCTCCAGGCATCATGCCTATTACCAATGCAAGTAATTTAATTCGCTTTGCTGATGGTACAGGTGCAGAAATTCCACGTTGGATTCGCAAACAGCTTGCGACTTATGGCGACGATACAGCGTCAATCAAAGCCTTTGGTCATGAAGTGATTGTAAAACTTTGCGAACGCCTGATTGCTGGTGGTGCGCCAAGCTTGCACTTCTATACCATGAACACCACTGACCCTACACGCCAACTTGTGAAAGACCTCGGTCTAGCATAAGACATTTCGACCTATTTGAGAGTAAAACTTTAATGCCACGTTTTTATATTGAAGCTGATTTAACTGTTGATACGACTGTTGAATTAACGGAAACAGTGTTTCATCACTGGGTAAAAGTTTTACGTGCTCAAGTGGGCGAAACAGCCACTTTGTTCAATGGGCAAGGTGGCGAATACCATGTTGAATTGGTTGAAATCGCTAAAAAGTCGGCTGCCGTCCAAGTTTTGCAATTCAATCCAAGCAATCGCACACCACATTTTACGGCACTATTGGGTCAAGTGATGAGCAAAGGCGACCGCATGGATTATGCGATTCAAAAAGCGGTGGAACTCGGTGTTTCTGAAATTCAACTACTCACTTCAGAACGTTGTGAGATGCGTTTGAAGTACGATCGTGATCAAAAGAAACTTGACCATTGGCAAGGCATCGCTATTGCTGCTTGCGAACAGTGTGGACTCAACATTGTTCCTAAAGTACTTCCGCCTCTTTCCCTTGAAAAATGGTTGGAAAGTGACCTACCGACAACAAAATTGGTGCTCGCACCCAATAAAGATGAAGTTGATGTATTAGATGATGCTGACCCGCACGTTGCCTTACTGATTGGCCCTGAAGGTGGCTTGAGCGAAGCAGAGATCAGCGCAGCAAATGAGAAAGGTTTCGTGAACTGGTGTATCGGTGAACGTGTCCTTCGCACAGAAACTGCACCTGTAGTTGCACTTTCAATTTTAAATTATAAATTTATTTAATTTTTACTCGATAGTTCATCTGAAAGCATCAATGATGGCATCCTTGATATTGCTTTTTATTTGTAACGCAATTACCCTAGAGTCAATAAAAACAAATGATTTGTTACCAAGAATAAACAAATACTCTCAGGAACAATACAAATACAACGATCTAGATTTAGTTAAGGCAGGGTTTTTATATTCATGACGTATAAACAAGATGAATATATCAAGCAGTACAATCATACTGCTCAAATTGCGAACACGATTCGCCATAGCCGCTATTTTTTAGTCAGTATCCTGATTATTTGCTTATATATTTTTTCGATATATCAAATTTTTTATAAATCGCCATCTTTGTATTTTAATATTTGGTTTATTTTTACCGAAGTTTTTGTCAGTTTATGCTGGCTGATCAGCACCGTTTATTTTAAACCTGAACAATATTCACTGATGATTGCGCATCGTTGGCTACAATTTCAGTGTTTTTCTGTCGGCACACTGATTGCGAGCGGTATTTTTTTAATTTTTTATTATTTACCTGCGACCAATCAAAGCTTTGAACCAATTCAAGCCCTGACACTCTCTGCCCTACTCTTGATCGTGACGCAAACCTTTGGTTTGACCTATTTGACGCAAAAACTTAATTATTTTTGTTTAGCCTTTATCCCGTCTATCGTGCCTTATCTGATTGCACAGTTCTTTTTCTTAGATGGTTCAAATCACTTATTTAGCCTGAGTATTAATTTTGGGCTCATTGTGATTCTAATGTGCGCCATGACGTCATATCGAATTCATCGTCGTGTATCGACTTTACATGCTAAAAATAACCTACTGGTCGATAGTGCCAAGCAACAAGTCAAATGGACTGATGAACTGTGTCAGCAGCTCCAAGATGAAGTCAACAAATCACGAGACATCGAATTACAGCTACAACTGGGTAACCAAATCCTTGAACAGAAAGTTAAAGAGCGGACCTTCGACATTGAGCAAATGAACAAGGATTTAGAAAACCAACAAGCCAATTTAGTCCTTGCGCATGAAATCGCCGGTTTACGTCCTTGGGATTGGAATATCAAAGACCGTAAAATCGTTGTCACCAACTATAAGCAAGAAAAAACCCTTAGACATTCGAAAGAGCATCAGCAACAGTTACAACATGTGATCCATCCTGATGATATCCCACATTTTAAATCAGCGATGATTCAACATCTACGTGGATTTAAAGACCGTTATGAGGCCACCTATCGGATTCAAAACAGTCAAGGAAAATGGAGTTGGGTACATGATATTGGACGGGTCATTCAACGCGATCCAAATAATCGTAAGCCATTGCGCATGGTCGGTATTCGACGTGATATCCATCAAGAACGGACATCTCAGGAACGTTTAAAACTTGCAGCCAGTGTACTCGAACAAGCTGCTGAAGGGATTTTCATTTTAAATGAAGAGCTGTGCTATATCGAAGTCAATCCGTTTTACGAACAATTAACCGGCTTTAACTACGACCAAATTATTGGTAAACATCTTTTTGATATCACTGCAAATTACAAATCAATTCAACGTAGTATGCACTATTCGATCATTAAGCAAGTGCTGAAAATTGGTGAGTATGATGGTGAATTGCACGAAAAATTTCTTTCAGGTAAAGAACTGACGCTGTGGATGCATATTAATGCGATTACTGATGATCAAAACCGCGTCACCCATTACATTGGAATTGTCTCAGATTTAACCGAACGTAAATTGCAAGAACAACGATTATCTTATTTAGAAAACTATGACACCTTAACGGATTTACCGAACCGTTTTTATTACAACTATCAACTGCATCAATATTTAGTTTCACAGCAAGATTCGATTAAACAGTTGGCTGTCATTCGTTTAAACATCGACCGTTTCCGTCCATTAAATGAATATCTCAGCAACAATGGTGGTGACGAGCTGTTACGCCAAGTCGCACAGCGTTTACGTCTAACCAATGCCGAAGCTCTGTTTGTCGCACACTTAAATGGCGATGATTTTGCGATTGTGTATGAAATTTCACACATCCGCCCTTCTGTGCAAGAGCATTGTGAACGCATCAATAAAGCCTTTAGCATTCCATTTAATATTTTTGGCCAAGATCATGTCATCACCTTATCTATGGGTGTAGCATTCTACCCTGAGCATGGCCGTCAGCTAGATTATCTAAATAACTGTGCGGAACAAGCGCTGAGCGAAGCCAAAAATTTGGGAGGCAATACTACACGTTATTATTCCAATGAAAATACTGCATTATTAGAACAAGGTATCTTCTTGGAACGCGACTTGCGTAAAGCCATTCAAAATAATGAGCTGGTGGTGTATTACCAACCGAAGATTAATTTCCGTGATAAAAATATTTACGGTTTTGAAGCCTTGGTGCGTTGGAATCATCCTGAAAAAGGCTTAATACCACCGGGCTTATTTATTCCTTTAGCAGAACAAACCAGTTTAATTTCCGATATCGGGCGTTTTGTCCTGCAAAAAACCGCGCAGCAAATTCGCTTTTGGAATAATTTGGGTTATCAAAATATTTGTGTATCCGTCAATATTGTTGCGCAGCAACTGCGCCGTGGACAATTATTAAATGATCTAGATGAAGCGATAGATGCCAATCAAATTGATGGTGCCAGTCTGGAACTGGAAATTACAGAATCTTCTTTGGTCGAAAATCTAGATTCAGTACGTGAACTATTAAACGAAATAAAAAAACGTAAAATCAATATTTCACTTGATGATTTTGGCACTGGCTACTCATCTCTATCCTATCTAGCTGATTTTCCAATTGATATCTTAAAAATAGACCGCAGTTTTATCTCTAAAATTGGTGAAAATAAACAATTAGCCATCGTTAGTGCCATGATTGCCATGGGTAAAGCGATGGGCATGACGGTAGTCGCTGAAGGGATTGAAACTGAACAGCAGTTACAGTATCTACAAGACTTAGAATGTGACATTGCTCAAGGCTATTTTTTCTCTAAGCCACTGCCACAAGAAGAGGCAACCGTGTTCCTTGAAAATAATATCTCTTCGCCTGCTTATACTTACTTAATATAAGTCACTATGCCTGAGCTATAAGATTGTCTGAAAAAGACGCGACTTCGACTGTCCCAACTGTGCAACTAATGTTATATTCAAGCGGATAAAGCAAGCATTGCAGCTTTATATTGGATAAACAAAACACAATCGAGATACAGATGGACGATCAATCTTTAAAACAGCAGGCTTTGTATTATCACGAATTTCCAACTCCGGGGAAAATCAGCGTTACACCAAGCAAACAATTGGTCAACCAACACGATTTAGCCCTCGCATACTCGCCAGGTGTCGCTGCACCTTGTTTAGAAATTGAACGCGACCCATCTACTGCTGCACTTTACACAGCGCGCGGTAATCTTGTTGCTGTAGTCAGTAACGGTACAGCCGTACTGGGCTTAGGTAACATTGGTCCTCTAGCGTCAAAACCTGTTATGGAAGGTAAAGGCGTTCTATTCAAAAAATTCGCTGGTGTTGATGTTTTTGACATTGAAATTGCTGAAAACGATCCAGACAAAATCGTAGATATCGTTGCAGCATTAGAACCTACTTTCGGTGGTATCAACCTTGAAGACATCAAGGCCCCAGAGTGTTTCTACATCGAGCAAAAACTTCGTGAACGCATGAATATTCCTGTGTTCCATGATGACCAACACGGCACATCAATCATCGTGGGTTCTGCATTACTGAATGCACTTCAACTCAATGGCAAAAAAATTGAAGAAATCAAAATTGTCGCTTCTGGCGCAGGTGCTGCTGCCCTTTCATGTTTGAACTTACTTTGTGCACTTGGCGCGAAAAAAGAAAACATCGTTGTGGCAGATTCACGTGGTTTATTGACGACTAAACGTGAAGGCTTGGATGAGTCGAAAAAGGCATATGTTCAAGACATCGAAGGCTCTCAGCTTGCTGATGTAATGGAAGGTGCGGACATGTTCCTTGGTCTTTCAGCAGCAGGTATTTTGACCAAAGAAATGGTTAAAGTTATGGCGAAAGATCCGATTATCTTTGCCCTTGCTAACCCAGACCCTGAAATTCTTCCTGAACATGCACATGAAGCGCGTCCAGACGTGATTATGGCAACAGGCCGTTCAGACTATCCAAACCAAGTGAACAATGCGCTCTGCTTCCCTTATATCTTCCGTGGTGCACTAGATGTGGGCGCAACCACGATTAATGAAGAGATGAAGATTGCGTGTGTACATGCGATTGCTCGCATGGCGCACATTGAAGCAGACGCTGCATCGTATGGTGAAAAATCTGCTTCATTTGGTCGTGATTACCTCATTCCACGCCCATTAGATCAACGTTTGATTCTTGAGATTGCACCTGCAATTGCACAAGCAGCGATGGATTCAGGTGTTGCAACTCGTCCAATTCAAGACTTCTCTGCGTATCGTCAACGTTTGTCTGAGTTTGTTTATAACTCTGCATTCATGATGAAACCAATTTTTGCGCAAGCAAAAACTGATCCAAAACGCATTGCCTATGCTGAAGGTGAAGATTTACGTGTACTTCGCGCAGTACAAATTGCTGTTGATGAAGGTTTGGCAAAACCAATTCTTGTCGGTCGTCCAGCAGTCATTGAAGCAAACATCAAGAAATTAGGCCTTCGCCTTGAAGACGGCGTGAACATTACTATCGTCGATCAAGAGAAAAATCCTGATTACGATAAGTTTGCAGATGATTACTACAGCATCATGCAGCGTAAAGGTGTAACGCCTGAATACGCTCAGCGTGAAGCACGTCGTCGCTCAACACTTATCGCGGCAATGCTGGTTCGTCATGGTGTAGCTGACGGTATGTTATGTGGTACTTATTCTAGCTATGACATTCACTTAGACTTTGTCAGCAATGTGATTGGACTAAAAGAAGGCCGTAATAACTTCTTCACGCTGAATGCATTGATGCTTGAAGATCGTAACTTGTTTATTGCCGATACTTACATTAATCGTAATCCAACAGCTGAACAGCTGGCTGAAATGACTATTTTAGCGGCTGAAGAAGTACGCCGTTTTGGTATTACACCGCGTGTAGCATTGCTTTCTCACTCAAGTTTCGGTTCTGACCAAAATGATCCTAGCGCACAAAAAATGCGTAAGGTTTATGATATTTTGTCAGAAATTGCACCAGAACTTGAAGTTGAAGGTGAAATGCATGGTGATGCCGCACTGGATGAAAATATTCGTCATTTCGCATACCCGAACTCACGTTTTAAAGGTTCTGCGAACTTGCTGATTATGCCAAATCTGGATGCAGCGAACATTTCGTTCAACTTGTTGAAATCAACATCGGGCAGTAACGTGACGATTGGCCCAATTCTTTTGGGTGCTGCAAAACCTGTTCATATTTTAACGCCAACAGCGACAACACGCCGTTTAGTGAATATGACTGCATTAACTGTTGCAGAGATTCAAGAAAACGAAAAATTAGCACTCTAATTTAGTTGACCTGAACACACTTTGTGACTTGAGAAAACCTCTGTTCTGTAGCATGATTGCTCTAAGAATAGAGGTTTTTTCATGCAAGTTTATTTAGTAGGCGGTGCAGTTCGAGATCACTTGCTCGGGCACCCCTATCACGAAAAAGATTATGTCGTTGTCGGTGCAACGCCGGAACAATTACTTGCTCAAGGTTATCAACCTGTGGGTAAAGATTTCCCTGTTTTTCTTCATCCAGAGACCAAAGACGAATATGCCTTAGCCCGTACAGAACGTAAGTCTGGACATGGGTATCATGGCTTTGAATTTTATACCGACGTCAATGTCACACTCGAGCAAGATCTCATTCGACGCGACCTCACGATCAATGCGATAGCGATGGATGATGCAGGTAATGTCTATGACCCCTATGGCGGTCAACGTGATCTAGAACAGCGTGTCCTTCGCCACGTGTCTGATGCCTTCGTCGAAGATCCATTAAGGGTTTTGCGTATTGCACGTTTTGCGGCACGTTATAAAGCTTTAGGTTTTAAAGTGGCTGATGAAACATTGGAACTGATGCAAGAGCTTGCCAAATCTGGCGAGCTTGAAGCCCTTACACCTGAACGTGTATGGAAGGAAACGTCTCGTGCCTTAATGGAAGACCACGCAGATGAATATTTTGAGGTATTAAGAGCCTGTGGCGCTTTAAAAGTCTTGTTCCCTGAAATTGATGCGTTATACGGTATTCCACAGCGTCCTGAATATCATCCTGAAATAGACTGTGGCATTCATACCATGATGTCGCTACAACAAGCGTGTCGTGCAAATTATTCTTTGGATGTTCGTTTTGCTGTACTGGTACACGACTTGGGTAAAGCACTCACTCCAGTAGATGAGTTACCGCGCCATATCATGCATGAAGAGCGTGGGGTAAAACCTGTTACCGAAATCTGTGACCGTATGCGAGTTCCCACCAATACCAAACAATTGGCCATCTCAGTGTGTAAAGAGCATTTAAAATGCCATCAAGCTCTGAGTTTAAAACCGGGAACATTATGGCGTCTGTTACAACGTATGGATGTATTACGCCGTCCTGAACGCGTAGAGGCCTTTGTACAAGCCTGTGAATGTGATTCACGTGGTCGCTTAGGTTTAGAGGATCGTGCCTATCCGCAAGCTCAATACGTTTTAGATGCCATGCAGGTGGTTCGTAATATTAAGGCTTCTGATTTACCTTCAGATGTGAAAGGCCCTGATATTGGTGAAATGTTGATTCAGAAACGAATTGAAGCTATCGGACAATTCAAGCATGAACTCGGCCATAACACGCCTACAGCTTAAAATAAATCCTCTCAGAAATGAGAGGATTGACTTTCATCATTGCTGTTAAGCCTGCCGAAGTATTTTGAAATAAATGAAAAATTGAAATAATCTAGTGTCATCTCTGAAAATTAAATACTGATACTCAACCCAATTTAAGACTGGTAAAAAGAATAAAAATAATGAAGAAACAACTTTCCAATATATTGATTGCTATTGTCTTTTGCGGACTCCTAGTAGGGATGGGCTTTACCCAAACCCTTTTAAAAAGTTTGCCACAGCTCATCATGATATTTTTTGGAATGTTAGCCCTAGGCTCCTTAATAATTAAGCGTTCATTTATAAGCTCTATTCCTTTTTATATAGTTTTGGGAGTTATGTTTTATATTAATATTTTTCTATTAGCGAGCGCTGCTGTGGATTTTATTCATCCACATCAAGACTGGACTACACAGAATGACGGGAGTATTGATAGAAGCCCAAATTTAAACTGGCTGTGGGCGATAATTGTCTCCTTTTTTCTTTCCCCACTCAGCATTGTTTTCTATCATAAAAAAATTCAAAGAAATAAAGGTCTTGAAATAGCCTTTATTACTCTTTTTATTATTGTGACATTGATAATTTATATAAAATTTGAGCTACTCTGCTGTAATTAAATTGCATCTTTTATAAATATTTAGACATATTATCGCTAAATCACAATCTATACGTTGATAGGCCTTTTTAAATTTGAAAGCTATGCTGCTGTCTAAAATGTATAAGCATTTATAGACAGCAGCTATTCAGTTCACTTATGACACAGCTGCTGGAAAACTAATGACTTTTTCAAGCTTTAGCTGATTCATAGCCACCATTAGCAATCGATCAATACCTAAGGCTATACCTGCACACTCGCTCATATGCGGTAATGCAGCAAGCAAATATTCATCAATCGGCATCACATGCAACCCAAGTTTAGCGCGCTCTGCATTATCTGCCTCAAAACGACTGCGTAAAACATCCGCATCAATCAGTTCATCATAAGCATTCGCTAACTCTAAACCTTCGATATACAGCTCAAATCGTGCTGCAACCAACTCCCCATCTTCGTCCACACGGGTTTTCGCCAAAGAAGCCATTTCCGGTGGAAAATCAGTAAGGAACACTGGCGTATCAAAACCGAGGCTCGGCTCAACATAATGCGAAAACAATAAATCGATATAGCCTAAACGGTCTTCACCCAAATCTAAGCTTAGCCCCACACGACGACAGCAATCTTTTAGATCTTGTAAAGAAGCTTGTAACGGGTTCAAATCCAAACGATCCATAAAGGCATGCTTATAGCTCAAAATAGTCGGACGAATTTCACCAAAGCGCTGTTTCAAAGTTTCATTCAATAGGTCAGTCACTTCAAACATCAAGTCTTTTAAGCTAAAACCCGGACGGTACCATTCCAACATGGTGAATTCACTGTTGTGTTTACGTCCATGTTCATCATCACGGAAAACTTTACAGATTTGGTAGATAGGCCCACTGCCACTTGCCAACAGACGCTTCATGGCAAATTCAGGTGAAGTTTGCAAATAATGCGTTTGCTTTTGACCATTCACATGACGCTGAGCTTGTACCGATGCTAAATGCACATCGGTGACACCCGCTTGTGAAAGTACAGGTGTTTCTACTTCAAGAACATCACGTGCCGCAAAAAACTGGCGAATTTGAGCATACATCGTGGCACGTGCACGAAGTGCAGTGAGTTCACAACTCGGTTGAAAGTTCATTTGGCTCATGCTGCTGGGCCTCCATGTGCAGCCCATTCACGGCGTAAAGGATAGGTTTTACGTAAATAATCAAAGGCTTTTTGATCCACCTTGCCGTCTTTTAGGCAAGCACGTAAGTTGGCATCATCACGAGCGATATCATAAATATCTTTTAAGTAACGCTGTAATACCGTCTTAAAGTCAGCACCAGTAAAATACTGCTCACAAACGGGTAACTGACTTTCAAAAGCTTTATTTATCGGTTGATTGAAAGTTTGACAGAATGCTTCATAGATCATCTGTGTGCCACGTGCTTTACCTTCCAAGCTGTAGCCTGCAATATGGGGTGTCACCACGTAAATTAAATCCAACAACGCTGCTGAAATCTCTGGCTCATGTTCAAAAACATCTAAGACCACTTTACGCTGAGTTTGTTGAATATCGGCAATTAAGGCAGCTTCTTCGACCACTGGCCCACGCGCGGAATTAATCAAAATCGCTGAAGGCTTCATAGCGGCAAGTGCAGCAGCATTAATTAAATGACAGGTTGGATATTCCCCCACTTTAGTTAGTGGCACATGGATACTAATCGCATCTGCATTTTTTAACAGTTCTGCAAATTCAACTTGTTTCACCTGATCAGATTGCACAAATGGATCATAGCCAATGACATTCCAACCGAATAATTCTGCCATGACGGCTAAACGTGAACCGACATTACCTAAGCCAACGATGCCCAAGGTAAATTGTTCATTTGCATTCAACAATTCAGGTTTAACGTAGAGCAATGCAGTAATCACATATTCAGCAACCGCTTGTGCATTACAACCTGCGGCATTTGACCAAGCAATGCCCTGCTTTTCTAGAGCGGTAATATCTAAATGATCTGTTCCAATCGTAGCACTACCGACAAATTTGAGTGCGGTCTGTTGAATTAATTCTGCATTTACCTGAGTCACTGATCGTACCAATAATGCATCGGCTTCTTTGACATCCTCATGGGTCAATGTTCGACCTGCCGCTTGCTTTATTTCACCAAATTCGGTAAAAAAATACTCAGTAAATGCCAGATTTTCATCTGCAACGATTTTCATAGTTCATCTCATAATTCCACTACGAACATGATAACGCGTTGCTCATGCCATGACTATTCTTCTGCACATAAAGCATAGCGCCATTTTTTTATAAGCTAAATGATAGAAAATTATATTAACGACAATAATCTGACTGCTGATCTTCAATTAAAGACAAGGCCGCCTGCCAAGCCGCTTGAATAATGGGCTCGGCCATCGGATTTTCAAACTGCTGCAACGTATGTTCACAAACCTTCGGACTCGGATAATGCAATGTAGCACTCGACAACGCTTTTACTTGAATTTGACAAGCCCGTTCTAAAAAGTAAATTTCATGAAATGCCCGTGCCACATTATCTCCAGTCGCAAGCAAGCCGTGATTGCGTAAAATCATGCAACGATAATGCCCCATATCTTGTACCAGTCTTTCACGCTCTTCAGTTGAAAAGGCAATACCCTCATATTCATGATAAGCAATGTTCTGATAGAACTTTAACGCATGTTGTGAGATTGGCAATAATCCATGTTCCTGCGCAGAAACTGCCACGCCATCTGCAGTATGCGTATGAATCACACAATTAATATTTGCACGCGCATGATGTAAGGCCGAATGAATTACAAAGCCGGCGACATTCACCATCTTCCCTGCATCATAAGTTTCAATAATTTTTCCTTCATGATCAATTTTGACCAAATCAGAAGCTGTCATTTTATCAAAGGTCACACCATAACGATTAATCAAAAAATACTCCGGTTCATGACTTAAACGTAGGCTGATATGGGTATCAATTAAGTCGGTCATTTTATAATAAGCCACCAAGCGATACAGTGCCGCCAATTGACAACGCGCTTGCCATTCCAGTTCATGAATAAGCTCTGGTTTCTGCATGGATGAATTCCTTTTCTAAATCGATTAATTATGTTTTCTGTTTATTGTGAATAATTAATAGCATGTCATATTCATACTGTATATCAACTTCGCCTGTAGAAAAAAACTATTCAAAAATTTAGGCAATAAAAAAACCCCAATGTAAAACATTGGGGTTTTTGAATATGGCGGAAGCGGTGAGATTCGAACTCACGGAGGACTCGCGCCCTCGTCGGTTTTCAAGACCGGTGCATTAAACCGCTCTGCCACGCTTCCATGGCCGCTATCATATAAATAAAAATTCAGATTGGCAAATTATTTTGCCTTATTTTGAACACTTGGCGAATCGTTCATACAAAATTTAGGCGATTGTAAAATTTTGGCTTCGAGCTGAAAAATAGAAGCTGAATCAATATGTATTGAATTGAGATCAAGGCAAATTGCATTGCCTAAATTTACGCACATAAAAAAACCCCAATGTAAAACATTGGGGTTTTTGAATATGGCGGAAGCGGTGAGATTCGAACTCACGGAGGACTCGCGCCCTCGTCGGTTTTCAAGACCGGTGCATTAAACCGCTCTGCCACGCTTCCATGGCCGCCATCATATAAATAAAATTCAGCAATGGCAAATTATTTTGTAAAAAACACGTCCAATTGAACAAAATAAAAGCAGTTTATTGTTTTTCAGTGCTTTCGCCCATTTCATAACGAATTGAATTGATATACCAACATTTTTTTCCTAGCGGGGTTAGGACTTCGACTTCATCATCCACTTGCTTGGATAAGAGTGCCCGAGCCATAGGTGAATCAATTGAGATATGTTGCGGATGATGATCATAAATTTCATCTACCCCCACGATTCTTAGCGTTTTGTGTTCGCCGTCTTCATTTTCAATATCAACCCATGCCCCAAAATAGACTTTACCTTTTTGTTCAGGTGAGTAATCGATAATACGAAGCTCTTCCAAACGTTTTCCCAAGTAGCGTACACGTCGATCAATTTTGCGTAACAATTGCTTATTATATTGATAATCCGCGTTTTCCGAACGATCTCCAAGACTAGCCGCCCAGTTCACTTTTTTGGTAATTTCAGGTCGCTCTTCATGCCATAAATGTTGAAGTTCAGCGACCAATAAATCGTGTCCACCACGGGTAATTAAGTTAGATTTCATGATGATTTTTAGGCCTTGAGCAAGTGCTGATTTTTACAAAACATGCCTATTTTATCCTCCATTTCTACACAGGCAAAGTATATAAAATTTATTCCCAAACAAAATCAATTGTTTATGTTACATATTTTAATATTTTTTCGTACAAAATTTGACAAGTATTTTTTTGCTCATTATTATGCGCACATCTTTTAGGCTTGTTTAATTTTTATCCAGTGTAGATTTTCTACATATTTCCCGAAACCCCCTAGTCATTTTTGAATGACGTCATGACTGCCCAACCCTTATTGAATTTATCAAACTTGAAAAAGTCTGAGGCCTGTTTGCCTTTGCTTTTTAGGGCATAAATTACTTGTAGCGGAGACAACATGCACAGTAGTTCAACTTCTGGGTCGAGGCTTTGCCTTAACTCTTTTAACTCTCTCCCATTTAAAGCGCTTGCACTTAGTACTGTCTTAATTCCTTTTCACAGTATTAATGCCAGCAAAACAGCACATCAATATGATGCTGTCGTCAACAGTAATAAACTCACTGTTGTTGCAGTTGCCAATCCTGCCATTGTTTTTCAGGATGGTAAACATCGACATGGTTTTGGTTACGACCTTGCACGTAACTATGCAGAAAGTTTAAATGTCCAATTAGATTTTAAAACAGTGAATGACAATGCCACTGCTTTAAAAATGGTTGCCAAAGGTCAAGCCAATTTTGCTATGACCACTGCCGAAATGAGTACCATTGAAGCCAAGCATTTGACGTCATTTTCAGCCAGTTGTGGTGATACCGTTTCTTTAAAAAAGAATGGTTTAAACAGCAACTTAAACTGGGTATTTAAAAATGCAGATGATCCACTAAGCCAAACCGCGAGTGGTTTTATTTGCCGTGCCAAACAAAATGGCGCAATTGGACAGTTGGCATCATTCTACAACCGTAATGTGGTCAAACAAGATTCTTGGAATGTGATTCAACGTGATTTAAGTAAACGTATGCCGATCTATAAGGCAAGTTTTAAAAACACGGCCAAGCAATACGATCTAGACTGGCATTTATTGGCAGCGATTGGTTATCAAGAGTCTTACCTCAAACCTGACTCGGTATCCCCAACGGGTGTTCGTGGCATTATGATGCTGACCAACAGTACAGCAAAAGCCATGGGTGTGAGCAACCGTACAGATGCGACTCAAAGCATTCAAGGTGGTGCAAAGTACTATGACCAAATGCTAAACCGTTATAGTAACATTCCGTACCCTGATCGTAATTGGTATGCCTTAGTGGCTTATAACATGGGTCCTGGTGCTGTAAGTCAGATTCAAAAGCGCGTCCAATCTCAAGGTAAAAACCCGAATAAGTGGGTGAATTTATATGCTTATCTAGACCGTAACAAGGCCAGCAATGGTCGTTATCGTCAAGCTGTGCAATATGTCACGCGTATTCGTGCTTATTTGGAACATATTAAAACCACACCTCAACTGGTGAATATCTAATATGCGTCCACCTAACATTTACATTTGAGCGCACAAAAAAAAGCTTACCTTCGGGTAAGCTTTTTTCGTTTTAGACTTAAGCAGTTTGCTCAAGTACTTTTTTGAATAAATCTTTTTGCTCAGTACTTGGTTTTGCTGTTTGCAATGCCATCAATTGTGACATATCACCTTGTACTTTTATTTTGCCCGTCATAAACGCTTGCATCGCTGCAGCCATATCAAACTCAAGGAATACTTTACGTAAAGTTTCGGCATCCATGTTCAAAGTTGTTTTCGCGTTTGAAGATAAACCTTTTTTAATTGCACCACCGTCTAATGACAATTCAGTATTGCCTGCAGCGTCAGCAACCACAAGGTTAATTGCAAGATTAGCCAATGCAGGTGGTAAGTTTAAATCACCAGCTTGAGCTGTCAGAGTTTCTACAGTTGAAAACCAATCATCAGTTAAAAAAGCAGGCATGATCTTTCCTCAATTTATTTTGTTCGTGTGTGTTGCCGTTCCGGACAACATCAGTGCAAGCATATTTTGCTTGAGGTTTGTTATAGCATGATCATTTGTGAAAAGGCTAAAGTTTTTTGTACGCGCCGTTCAATATTTAACTGTTTAACAACAAAATGTGAAAAATCATAAGCATAAAAAAGGCATTCTGTAGAATGCCTTTTGCATGATAAGGTTTTCGGGTTAATCTGCCATAAACCCTAAGTTCACCATATTAATGCGTTTGCTTTCTGACTCACCTTCTTCAGTTGAACAACTTTCGCTATTTTTAAAATCAAATTCGCGTTGTTCATCTAGGGCTTCAAAGTCGAATAACTCACGGTCAGCCAGTTGTGAAGGTGATACATTTTGCAACGCACCAAAAATACTGTGTAAACGTTTTGGAAATTCTTTATCCCAAGTACGCAGCATGTCATTTAACATCGCACGTTGTAAGTTTTCCTGAGAACCACACAAATTACATGGGATAATTGGGAACTTACGCATTTCTGCATATTTGATAATGTCTTTTTCTTCCACATAAGCCAGTGGACGAATCAAAATGTTCTTTTTGTCAGAAGACAATAATTTCGGTGGCATGGCTTTTAAGCTGCCGCCATGGAACAAGTTCAAAAAGAACGTCGCCAAAATATCATCACGGTGATGACCTAAAGCCACTTTCGTCGCCCCAATTTCTTGAGCAAAGCCGTATAACGAACCACGACGTAGACGCGAGCACACTGCGCAGTACGTTTTACCTTCTGGTGTTAAACGTTTGGTAATGCTGTAAGTATCTTTTTCTAAGATGTAATACGGAATTTTGTTTTCTTCTAAATAACGTGGCAATACGTCTTCAGGGAAACCCGGCTGTTTTTGGTCAAGGTTGACCGCAACCACATCAAAATTAATCGGCGCAATACGCTTAAACTGCAACAAAATGTCGAGCAGGGTATAACTGTCCTTACCGCCTGAAATACAGACCATCACTTTGTCACCCTCTTCGATCATTTTAAAATCACGAATAGCATGACCGACCTGACGGCGTAGCTTTTTCAATAAACGATAATACGCAGAGCTAGTTGGTAGTTCTGGTTTGAAATTAAATCCTTGTTCGGACTCAACTGGCGAGAACATAGACGAGTTAAACCTAAAAAAAAATACCGCGCAATTTTATCCGATTCGCAGACTTCTCGCATCAAAAGAATGTAATTTCCGAAAAAAGTAGAAATACTGTCATGATCACGTAATCTTCAGTGCATTATTTTATACGGTACAATTCATTTTTTAGCCCAAATGCTTATCTTTTGGACTTTTCCACAGTTGTCCACAAAAGCTGTGGATAACTTTGTGGATTCTAAATGACTTGACAAGGTGAGCCGCCCTTATTTTAAGGCTTTTATTTAAATTGATCATTTTTTGATCAATTTATAAATATTTAATTATCAATAACTTAGGTGTGTCAAGTTAAGCTCATTAAAAAAAAATAAATATTTTTTTTGATTATTGAATCATCAAAATGACTTGATTTTTACAAAGTAAAGAAGAAATCAGTCCTTGAAGCCTTTTCATCTAATTATTTTTTGATAAACTCTCTTTAACTGTTTGGGGACAGAATTTTTTCTTCACAATAAAATGAAAAACATTACTTGGACTTTGGGGCTGTTATTAGGTGGAAGTGTGGCTATCAGTTTAGCAGCACCAAACATTTTTGCCGGCCAAACGATTTATCAATTGCGTGAAAGTAATGGCACAACGTTACTGACCAATAAACAAGGCCGCTATAGCAATCTAAAAGTTGAGAAAAAAACCTACTATCCGGACAGTAATATCCATAGTTATAGTAACTGGGGCTCAAATGAAGCGTCTGTGTTACCCAGCTATAGTAGGAATAAAAATGCCTTTGACAATATTATTAAACAAGCAGCGGCCCAACATGGTGTTTCCGAAGGTCTAATCAAAGCGGTGATGCATACCGAATCAGGCTTTAACACTAATGCTCGTTCTCCTGTTGGCGCTCAAGGTTTAATGCAGCTCATGCCTGCCACAGCACGTCGCTTCAATGTAACAAATGCTTATGATCCACATCAGAACATTATGGCTGGTGCGCGCTATTTATCTTGGCTACTGAAACGTTTTAATGGTAACACCTCACTTGCCTTAGCTGGTTATAACGCAGGTGAAGGCAATGTCGCAAAATATGGTGGTATCCCACCTTTTCGCGAAACACAAGATTATGTCCGCCGTGTCACTAGCCGCTACAACAACCTATATGCTGGTAGTTTAAGTGTATCAGGTTCGAGCAATTCCAATATCGCTTCAAATAATGGTCGGATTATTGCCAGTTCGGATAATTATCATGCTGCTGCCCCTACGGTTGCTAAATCATCGGCACGTCAAATTATTCAAACAGACAATGCTAGTTTTACTGACGCACCTTCAGGTTCATTTGCCACAGCAAATGCGTCTGCTTCAGCGCGTATTTATTTCAATGAATAAATTCACTGATTTTGTAAAATTGCACCTGTTTTACTAATTTTTCCTTGAAATTTTAAGACTTTCACCTCATATTGAGTTTAATGATTTTTATTTGTAAATCAGATCATTTTTCTATAATAAGAGGATTTACCCAATGATGCGGATTGGTTTGTTCTTGCTAACCAACCTCGCGGTACTGGTTGTAGCTGGCATAATCTTGTCACTCTTCGGTGTCGGTAGTTACCACGGTGCAGGCGGCTTAAATTTAGGCAACTTGCTCGTAATCTGTTTTGTGTTCGGTATGGTGGGTTCAATGATCTCACTATTCATGTCAAAATGGATGGCGAAGAAAACCACGGGTACAGAGCTGATTGACCCTAATGCACCACGTAACCAAGCTGAAGCATGGTTACTTAACGAAGTTGCGCAACTGGCACAACGTTCTGGTATCAAAATGCCAGAAGTGGGTATTTTCCCATCGTACCAGTCAAATGCCTTTGCAACAGGCTGGAACAAAAATGATGCTTTAGTGGCGGTTTCTACGGGTCTACTTGAGCGTATGAACAAAGACGAGCTCCGTGCCGTACTCGCTCACGAAATTGGTCACGTAGCCAATGGTGATATGGTAACCCTTGCATTGGTGCAAGGTGTAGTCAACGCCTTTGTGATGTTCTTTGCGCGTGTAGCAGGTGACTTCATTGACCGTAATGTTTTTGGTCGTGAAGATGGTGAAGCACCGGGTATCGCATATTTTGTCATTACGATTGTATTAGATATTGTTTTTGGTATCGCAGCGTCTGCCATTGTGATGTGGTTCTCTCGCTACCGTGAATACCGTGCCGATGAAGCTGGTGCGCGTTTAGCAGGTAAACAAGCGATGATTTCTGCCCTGTTACGTTTACAAGCAGAATCTGAAATGCCAGATCAAATGCCAAAAGAAATGAAAGCCTTTGCAATTTCTGCGGGTCAAGAACAAGGTTTCAGTTTAGCTGCATTGTTCCAAACACACCCAACGATTGAACAACGTGTTGCGGCATTACAACAATTAGATTGCCCATAATCGAGCATCTAATGTATGTCGTAAAAAAGCCTCCCTATGGAGGCTTTTTTACGTCTAATTTTTTCCGAACATTTACTGTCTTATCAATAATCTTTCAGCTGAACGATCTTTCAATTGAATAGCCTCTCAGTGATCGCGTTCAAGCAACAAGGCATTTCTATCTACAATACTCCATTGGCCTTTAACCATTGCCAAAGCAATGAACCACCCATATAAATTGCAAAGATAAAGACTAATAAGAAAATCATCCCGAGTATATCTGGGATATGGATCCATATCCATGCAACCACAGGGTTGCGCCAAAAAGCAGATTGCTGTTGTTTCTGTTCTAATTTTTCATGTAAAAACGGATGTACCACATGTTGATCTGTACTGATTTGATATTCTTCACGAATGTGCGTATGTACAACATCTAAAGCTTTACGGCTCGGTCGAATAAACACATCAAAGATCGTCCCTGCAACAGGAATAAACCCCACGACAGCATCTATAACTGCGAGTTTCATCACACCATTTAATTTGGCTTGTGGTACGCCAATCTGTTTGGCTTTATAGACGGCATAACAGGTCAAGACAAATCCTGCGATATCACCAGCTACGGGAATGGTACTCAACGCTGCGTCCGCACCTACCCCTTGTCGAGTAAATGGAATCCGAACCACGGAGTCCATCATATTGGCAAACTTTGCGAGATCGCGTTCAAGACGAATGACTTCTTGCTTTGACATTTTTTGTTTTAATGGTTCAGTCATGTTTTATCCAATAAAAACCGTGTAAATCACTGAGATTAAAACATATTAGAAGTCTTCAATCTGTAGCAAAATGCTAATCTCTATAAATTGAGCAATTGTGAAGCAATCATCAAATACACCACCACGCCTGTCGCATCACAAATCGAGGTTACCAAGGGTGCAGAAGCACTTGCAGGATCGAACTTTAACTTATTGAGTATGAAAGGCAAACTCATGCCAATTAAACAACCGAGCAATACGATACCCATCATACTCAGTGCCAAGACCAAGGCCACGGTTGCATCACCACGGTAGTAGCCTAAAATAGATACAGCAATGGCCATGGTTCCGCCCAGACACAGGGCAACCAAACTTTCACGTCCCAGCAAGTAAAACCAGTCCCTAAAATGTACATCGCCCGTTGCCAATGCACGCACCATCAGCGTTGCAGATTGAGAGCCGGCATTTCCACCACTGCCGACCAATAAGGGCAAAAAGAAAACCAATACAATATTTGCGGCAATAATGTCTTCAAAATGTGCAATGCCAATCCCGGATAACAAACTGCCAAAAACAAGAAATACCAGCCAATACACCCTTTTTTGATAGAGTTGCAATATCGGGGCAGATTTAAGACTCAATTTAGATGATGCATCGACAGCACCAGATTTTAAAAAATCTTCTGTTGCCTCTTCACTGGCCACATCCATTGCATCATCATATGTCACAATACCCACCATCACACCGGCATGATCTATAATGGGTAATGCTAGTAAGTCATAACGAGCAATGGTTTTGGCTACTTCATTCTGATCGCTGTCAAAATATGCAAAAATAATATCGGTCGCCATTAAATCACTAATATTGCTTTGTTCTTCGGCAAGTATTAATTGTTTGAGCGATAAAACACCCAGCAGCTTTCTTGCTTCATCAAGTACATAGGCCAAATAAATGGTTTCCGAATCGGGTGCCTCATAACGCAACATTTTAATGGCATCTTTTACCGACATATTCGGTTTTAGGGTGGCATATTCGGAGCTCATGATGGCCCCTGCCGTACCTTCTACATAAGAAGAGAGCTGCCGAATATCTTCACGCTCGGCCTGTGCCAATGCAGGCAATAAAGTATTTTGCTGCTCGTGATCTAAACATTTAAATAAATCGACACGCTTGTCTGAAGGCATTTCGCCCATAATTTCAGCCAAGTCTGTTCGCGTTAAACCGCGTGCAAATTTTACTTGTTCTTCGGGTTTGAGATATGAAAATACATAGGCGCGTGCAGGAAGATGCAGTAGCAGCTTTTGACTATTCTCTAAAGGTAATTGTGCCAAAATATCAGCCAAATCTGCGGCTTTAAACGTTTTAACAGAGTCTAATGCCAATGCAATATCTTGCTTGCTTAATGCATCATTTAAAAGATATAAAAAGTTGTTGTAGCTCATGCTCGCCCCCTATTACCCAACCTATGTAATAGGGCCGCAACGGCTCTTATTTTATTTGCCGAATGAACCCACATAATAATGTTGGTAAATATATATGTTTGAAATTTGGTGTATCTGACAACTGTGCCTGTCCATTTAGGGATTTAATCCTCATCAAACCGCTTATACGGCGCAGCAATACTACGAAAAACTTTTACATTTCTCAACCTTTACAACGAAACCTAAACAATTTAATCACTTATGTTTCTTTTAACAGACTTGGGCTTAAATAGAGTCCGTATCAATACATACATAAACGGAATAAAGATCAGCACCAAAACCGTACCGAATATTACCCCACCGAGTACGCTCACCCCAATCTCTTGGCGACTGGCTGCACCTGCACCAAAAGCAAGAACTAAAGGAACCACTCCCGCACCAAAAGCCAAAGAGGTCATCAAAATAGGACGTAAACGAAGTGCTGCGCCTTCCATTGCAGCTTCGATTACATGTTTGCCTTTTTCTTGTGCCATCGCTGCAAACTCTACAATCAAGATCGCGTTTTTACAGGACAAACCAATTGTTGTCAGTAGAGCAATTTGGAAATAGATGTCATTTGGAAAACCGGCCATGTAGCTAAACAAAATATTACCGCCTATCCCAAGTGGAATCGCACTCATGACTGCTGTTGGAATACTCCAACTTTCATATAGGGCAGCAAGACAGAGGAAAATAAATCCAATCGAGACTAAATATAGCCAAATCGCTTGATGACTTGATTTTTGCTCTTCAAAGGATAACCCACTCCATGCCACGTCTACACCCGGCACTTGGTCAACTAAAGCTTTAACATCTTGCATGGCTTGTCCACTTGAGACATTTTTGGCAGTATCCGCTTCCATTTGTAATGCGGTATAGCCCATAAAACGGTTAACAACTTCTGGACCACCACTCCAACCAATGGTTGAAAAATTACTAAATGGAATCATTTCATTTTGGTCATTACGTACATGCCAATAAGCTAAATCTTCTGGTTTAGAACGGAATTCGGCATCTGCCTGCATCATGACGCGTTTAATGCGCCCACGGTCAATAAAATCGTTGATATAGCTACCACCCCATGCGCTACTCATGGTGCTATTAATCGCATTTTGAGTTAACCCCAAGGCCATGGCTTGTTTTTGATCAATATCCACTTTTAGTTCGGCTTTATCGGGGTTTGAGCGTTTGTCTAAATTTTCGAAACTGCTGAATTGTGAAGATTTTTCTTGCAAGCTTTTAAATTGCGCATCGAGATAAGCACGGCCTTCACCATTCATATCTCGCAGCCAAAATTCCAGACCATCGGTTTGCCCAAGGCCACTAACAGAGGAAGGCATGCTGACATTGATTTGTGCATTGTTAAATTTTTTAAAATGTTTCATAGCACGTTCACGAATCGCTTGCGCTGAATTGTGTTGTCCTGAACGTTCATCCCAATGCTTCAGTGCAATAAAGCCTTGCCCTAAGTTTTGACCCGTACCAGAAAAATTTCGTCCATAACGAATCATCACCAAATCAACATTTTGCTTTTCTTCAGTTAAAAAGTACTGCCGAATTTGTTCACCGACCTCAAGACTTTTCGACATCGGTGCACCTTCTTGTAATTTAAGTTGCACACTCAAAATACCCTGGTCTTCACTAGGAATAAAACTGGTCGGTAAAGCACGATAAAACAAAGCAAATACAGTAATGAGCCCCGCAAACAAAACCACCGTCCATAAGCGATAACGAACCGTGGCTTGTGCAAGTGTCAAATATTTGGTTTTTAAAATCTCTAATTTGGCATTAAACCAAATCGCCCAGCGCTGTGGCTTCGGATTGGGTTTTAAAATTAAGGCACATAATGCAGGGGTTAAAATCAGCGCAACCATCAATGACAAGCCCATTGCAGCCACAAGTGTTATGGAAAATTGTCTATAGATCACGCCCGTTGAGCCACCAAAGAACGCCATGGGAATAAATACAGCGGTCAATACCAAAGTAATCCCGATTAATGCCCCGCTAATTTCATGCATCGACTCGATGGCCGCTTGTTTTGCTGTTAACTGTTGTTCATGCATTAAACGTTCGACATTTTCCACCACAACAATCGCATCATCGACCAACAGACCGATGGCCAGTACCAATGCAAACAAGGTGAGCGTATTAATGGTCATGCCCAAAGCATATAAAATCGCTAAAGTCCCTAGAATCACCACAGGCACGGTAATCGCAGGTATCAGCGTTGCTCGCCAATTTTGTAAGAAGATAAACATCACCAAAACCACCAGTAAAACGGCTTCAAATAATGTTTTCACCACTTCTTTAATCGATTCTTGTACAAATGGCGTGTTATCCCGTGGATAAACAATTTTATAACCGGCAGGTAATTGCTTCGCTAACTGTTCAATTTCTTGCTTAATTAAGGCTGAGGTTTCAAGTGCATTTGCCCCAGAAGCCAATGAGATCCCCATCCCTGAAGATGGATACCCGTTAATGGTATTCACCCCTGAATAATTTTCCGCACCCAATTCAACACGTGCAACATCTTTTAAATAGACAAAACTGCCGTCTCGTGCAGATTTGACAATAATATTTTCAAATTCTTCAACTGACTTTAAACGTGTACCTGAAGTGACTTTTGCATTGAGATATTGATCCGAAACACTGGGCAATTCACCTACGGCTCCGGCTGCAACCTGCGTATTTTGTGATTCAACAGCCGCACGGATATCACTGGGCATAAGGCTATATTGCTTTAACTTCAGTGGGTTGAGCCAAATGCGCATGGCAAATTGCGAACCAAAAACATCGACTTCACCGATACCCTCAATTCGAGCAATGTCCTGCTCTAGATGAGTCATCATATAGTCACCAAGTTCGATATTCGAACTCTTGCCAGTCTCATCATAGAGGCCGATAACCATATGGGTATCACCCAAAGATTTATAGACATTTACCCCTTGGCGCTGCACATCTTCAGGCAGCCGATTGATTACTCCATTTATGGCATTTTGTACTTGTACTTGAGCGGTATCTGGGTCAGTGCCATTTTCAAAACTGATGCTGATCCGGCTTCGACCTGAAGAGTCGCTGCTTGAACTAAAATATAAAAGATGATCAATTCCTTTAATTTGTTGCTCAAGAACTTGTGTGACACTTTCCTCGACTGTTTCTGCTGACGCACCGCTATAACTTGCACTGACCGTAATTCGTGGTGGTGCAATATCTGGATAGCGCTCTACCGGTAAATTGAGGACAGCAAAAAGCCCGAGCGCCATGACGATGATCGCCAAGACACCTGCAAAAATCGGTCGATAAATAAAAAACTTAGACAGCATCAGTCCATGTCACTTTTCAATTAATGAAATAAAATGTGTTGATTGATTTTTTCAAAAAATCTTATTGATAATCAATCACAATGTGCTTGATTACAAGCCTAGACTACATAAAAACCTTGCTTGAAGCGAAATATGTAGAAAATATGGAGAGCCTCCACTTCAGCTATTTTAGTAAATTTATGTGACAAAACCGCCTCTGTCATGAAGCTTTAGCCACTGCCCTGCAATGTATGCCTGCAACATCATTCATTTATATAAAAAGATGCAGAGGCAGCCATGCAAAAACAATTAACAAAACAGTTAAATCTAGCCATAACTAGCAAAGTGAAATCCTCATGGGGCGTGTCTTCACTGCTCCTTTTTAGCGTTTTTGGTTTATCTGCATGTAATTCGGATGACGATAAAACCCATGTCACCAAGCCCCCTATTTTGCCTGATACAGGTTTTGTCATTGTTGGGCATCGTGGTGCCAGTGCTTTGCGACCTGAGCATACTCTTGCCGCATATCAAAAAGCGATTGATGATGGTGCGGATTTTATCGAACCCGATTTAGTGCCAACCAAGGATGGCTATCTGGTAGCGCGCCATGAAAGTGAAATTTCAGGGACAACCAATATTAGTACGCTGTCACAATTTGCGGATCGAAAAACCACAAAAAAAATCGATGGTATCGACTATACAGGATGGTTTACGGAAGACTTTAATTTGAATGAACTGACTCAAAATGTAAAAGCACGTGAGCGTATTGCTCAATATCGCCCTAATAACACTCAATATAATGATCAATACAGCATCCCAACGCTCGAACAAATCATTGAACTTGCCGACGCTCACTATAAAAAAACTGGGAAAATTGTTGGTTTATATATTGAAACCAAGCACCCAACATTTTTCCAACAGCAAAATCTAGCCATGGAAGATCGTTTACTCTCCACGCTTGCTAAATACAGTTATACACGTGATATCGCGCCTGTATATTTACAGTCCTTTGAAACCACCAATCTTAAATACTTACGTGATCAACTCACGCAAAAGAAAACCCTCAAACATGGCAAAATTATTCAATTATTAGATAGCCCAACTGCAATACCGGGTGACTTACAGCAACAAAGCTCACCTCAAAATTATGCAAGCTTAGCAACAGCAGAAGGCCTAAAATCAGTGGCAAAATATGCAGATGGTGTGGGTCCTAGTAAAACGTATATCTTTTCAAACACTGAGTTTAAACAAACCAGTTTTGTCAAAGATGCCCATGCTGCTGGTTTGAAAGTCCATCCTTATACGCTCAGACCTGAAAATGGTTTTTTACCTGACTATTTAAAATGTAGCTCAGTGGCAACCGAACGTTGTGATACCGGTGCGGCTAAAGAATTTGAAAACTTCTATAAAGCTGGTGTAGATGGTGTATTTGCAGATGATCCGGGACTGGCGCGTAAAACCTTAACACAACTGCAAAAGCCCTAATTTTCCTAAAATGAAAAAAGACGCCAAGGCGTCTTTTTTATTGTTAAACGGAAATCTTAAAGTGGGTTTGCCAAATATTCTGCGGCTGACTGCGTTGCCACTGGCTGAGGTGCTGGAGCTGTCGGAGCTATCGGAGCAT
>NZ_VPBM01000033.1:0-12670 GCF_013418745.1 Acinetobacter sp. YH12126
CGAGTCGTAAAGCTCAGAAAGTTGTTATTGAACAAAGAAATTTAAATCCTGTGCTTGACTCTTGTAGTTAAAAACAGGACATTTTAAATGGTTTATCGCATAGACATTTTAATTGGTGAATAACAAAAAAAACCTGGGCACCAACCCAGGTCTAAAATTTAAAAAACAGATAAATATCAGTGCAATAAACTCATTTTTCTAATTTCGCATAACGTGTATTATGTTAATTTTAGAGATGCTTAATTATTTAAAACTATAATTTTTCAATATTTTTCATCCTAAGAGCTTGCCCATTTTTATATTCGTAAAATTCGTAGGTGCAACCTGAATTTGTATTCATAATTAATGCATAATCCTTACTTTCTTCGAATGTAACTTTAAACATTCTGAATGGACAGGATTCGTATCTTTGACCTTCCTTATAGCCGTAGGTCATTTGTACTATTACAGGTCTGTCTGCTGGTACTTTAAACTCTCCAAAATTAGTTGCACTTTGAGGTGCATAAGGCATATTTAAACTTTTAGGTGCGTATTCAAATTTTTGGAATCCCAGAGTTTTAACACTTGTAAAAGCTAATCCTCCATCCTTATCTTTTGATAATTCTTTTTTAGTCTGTGAATTTGGATAAATATATATTTTTTTTCCTATTCCATAAAAAACTCGTACATTAGCTGTTTTTCCAGATGCCGGTTCTTTATATCGACTACCTTGATTAAGAATGGAATCGTTCACTTTATACACAGTTGCACAACCTGAGAGTGAAAATAAAAAGCTGATAATTAATATTTTTTTCAACTTGATTTTACCAAAATTAAAATAGTGGGATGAATTTTAAACCTTAAAGGAAGAGTTGAAAAATTATTTCTAATAAGGCCAGCTAATAAACTTAGTGAAATATATCTGTAAAAAATAAAAATTAGCCGTTTATTTAGCATAATAGCTATATACGAAATTTGATCTGTAAGCATGAGCGTGCATGTATTGGGGCAGATCACCCTTATCTCAGAGCTAAGGACTCATCTATTCTAAGTACATCAGGAATAGGAAGTTCCGCAACAAAAACAAAAACAAAAACAAAAACAAAAATGATAAGTTCTAAAACATGGAAGATAGGTACGACAGGAGTTATACCTTACACTACCTCATACGAAAAAGCCCAACATCCTGTTGGGCTTTTTTTATTTAAAAAAAGATAAAAATTAAGGCTATAGCCTCAATTTTTTAACTTCGTATAACGTGTATTATGTTAATTGTAGGGAAATTTAAAAATTATCCTCTTTCAATAAAGCCATAAAAGAAGTGAAGTTATCTGCTAATTTTATAGTTCTCAACTTATTTTCAGTTGGTGATATTTGGATAAGATCATCATGATAAATTAGAGTAATAGCGGGTTCATCGGTATCAAGATCATCTCGATAATCAAAAGCTAGTAAGTCACCACCTGCACATTCTCCAAAAATAACTATATGTTTATCCATAAATTCATACATGTGTTCATCAGGCTGATTTAATTCAATTGCTTCATATTTTTTGACGGAATCCTCATACTTTTTACGATCTTCTTCATCCCAAATTTCGATTTCTTCATATCCGTAGCTATAAAAATATACGTCTCTATCTGTCATCTCATTGTTATGATCTAAAAACTCAAAATAGTTCTTTTGAGGTGTTAATCCATTGTGTTTACTGAGTAATCCAACATAAGACTTAGGAAATTTATAACCAATAGACTCAGCATAATTCTCAATAATTTTTCTATCAATTTGGCCATGATCTCTGCTTACATCAATATTCATTTAATCTACTCAAGTAATTTTTTCATAGTATAAATTAGGAATTTAAATTTCCATTTAACATAATGGCGATTATACGCAATAAAAAAACCTGGGCACCAACCCAGGTCTAAAATTTAAAAAACAGATAAATATCAGTGCAATAAACTCATTTTTCTAATTTCGCATAACGTGTATTATGTTAATTTTAGGAAAACTTACAGAATGTATAAGTTAAAGATTATTGTTTGGGTGATTCTCATCTTAGTAATCTTATGGGGAATACAATGGATGTTTCATGGCTTTCCAACAGGAAATTAGAGCCATACATTGATGATTTCATATAATCCATACTATGTTAATTTTAGAATAGTTAAGAAATTAGGATAATTTCTCAGATTCGAACCTAAATAATTATGATAAATTTGCCACAAAGAAAAAACCTAAATATAAAACTATGTCTAAAGCTTTAGTTACCATTGGATCGATAACTAGTCATGGTGGGATCGTTGCAGAGTGTGACACTACTTTTATCATTAATGGAATTGCAGTTCATTTAAATGGTATGAAACACTTCTGCCCTCAATGTAAAACTGTCGTTTCCGCAATTGCTTCTGATCAAACCACTATTGTTAATGGTCGGGCTATAGTACTTGCAGGTGATAAAACAACATGTGGCGCTACATTTCTTGGTAATCAATCCCTTGTTGTAGCACAGCCTAAGAGTTCTTCATCAGCTAGCTCAGCAATATCAAAATTAAATATTGCCCAATCTCCAATAACAAAGGCTGCCTCAAACGTGCCAAATATGACAATGGGATTAACAAAGCAAAGTGATAAACCCAAAGGACCATTTACTGGCGGAGGGCACGGTGACCCTGATAACACTCGAGGTGTATTAAATAATTTAACTTTTGGAATAAGTGAAAAAGTTTTAACTGCTTTAGGAATGAAACCTGCTGATCCTAAGAAATTAGAAGAGGGAGAAATTGTTGGGGCGGTAATTGGCCCTGGAAAAGTTAAAGCTATTGGTAAGGCGGCAAAAGAAGTTGGAGGGAAAGTTTTAGGAAAAGAAGCTACAGGTGTTTTAGGTAGTCGCCATAATCAAATGAATCAGCCCAAGAATCCAAGTTATCAGCCAGTTCGGAATAATCCTACCAATATCGATGGTCGTAATTATTCCGGGCATGCTCTTGATAGGATGCAGGATAGAGGTATCATGCCATCAGTTGTAAAAGATACGATTAAAAACGGCTCTCAAACAGTAGGTACAAAATCTACCACTAACCATTATAGTCCAGCAAATAATGTCACAGTGGTAACTAATAAACGAGGCGATGTGGTTACAGTATCGCATGGGAAAATTGATGGTAAGGGAAAATAAAATGAATGAACTTTTAGAATTTGTACAGAACTATTCGAAACCCACAGAAACTCATTACCACTATGCTGAATTTACGAAAAATGTTGAAAATATTTACGATGGTTTTAAAGATAATTTTCCTATAGAAATGCAGGAGCAATTAGGTACTTTAATTTTCGATATGGAAGTAATAAATGGGTTAGCTTTATGCGATTGGGATTTAGCTAACAGACCAACTGAATGGAATGATTGGAATACTGATTATAAAGAAGATGCTGATAATTTAAAGAAACAACTTGTGAGTATCTTAACTGGGGTACAAAAAGAATATATAAGAATTTTAGACTAATTTTCTCTCCATTTAACATAATGGCTGTTATACGAAATTAATGGATGTTCGTATAGATTACTTGCATATTGTATTCGATCGAATACAATACAGTGAGAAGATAAGGAATCCTCATGATTGAAATTAAACGTCTACCAGAATTTGATGAATGGTTAGATGGTATTAAAGACAATATGACCCGAATTCGCTTGAATCGTAGATTAGATAAGGTTCAACGTGGAAATTGGGGAGACATTAAACCTCTCCAAGATGGTGTTTGGGAGATGAGAGAATTCTTCGGTTCTGGATGGAGGATGTATTACATCCAACATGGTGACGTCGTTATTGTGATGCTTGGTGGAGGAGATAAGTCTACACAGCAAGACGATATCAAGCGAGCAGTCAAATTGTCGAAAACATTGGAGGATTAAAATGGTTAAAGTCGCTGATTTACCAAGTTTTGATATGGCTGAATCACTCAAAACTGAAGAAGACATTGTGATGTATCTCAATATGGTTCTAGAAGAGAATGATCCAGCTGAATTAGCGCATGCACTTGGAGTAATTGCCAAAGCTCGTGGTATGACTCAAATCGCTAAAGAGGCAGGAATTGGACGTGAAGCTCTGTATAAAGCACTTCGTCACGACTCTGCACCACGTTTTGATACGATTAATCGTGTAGTGAATGCTTTAGGCTTAAAACTAACAGTACAACACGCCTAAAAATGGGAGCTTAAAGCTCCTATTGTTTAATTCATATAATTTTAATTTTGACTTAATTTTTTTAAGTCACGAATAACCTTTCTTAGTTCAAACATTTGGTTGTGTAACTGTTCAGACAGCATCTCATTATTTGCATCTTCTCTAGTAAAAATATCTGCAATATCAATAGTATCTTTCATAATCTGAATTAATTTACTATGCACATGTTCATGTTCATGTTCATGTTCATGTTCATGTTCATTATTAGGCATCATTACCTCCTCAAAAAAGTTAAGACATTTAACATGAAATCTCTTATACAAAATATTATTTTTATTAAATTAATCTAATTTTACGATAATATCCTTTAACTTAGATCAATGTTGAGCAACCAGCTTAGTTTGAGGAATAGTGAGAAATCTATTTGGTTTGGCGATTGAATCTTACTTTCTCGCTATTTTCTAAAAAGCAAATATCAACAGACTCTAAATTATAGCTAACGATATGTTTTAAATTATAAATTTTTATAGGAACTTAAAGTGCAAAAAAATTGGCAGAAATTAGAAAATATATTAGAAAAAACCAACCCATCTATATTAGCTGACCTTGCTCCAGCAGCAACTGATACAGAGATTTCAAACTTAGAAGAAAAAATTGGTGTCAAACTTCCAGAAGACTTTCTCGCTTGTTTAAAAGTCCACAATGGTCAATGGGGTAATGCTGACGGACTGTTTAATGATGCTAAGTTTTTATCCACTTCAAGTATTTTTCAAATATGGAAAATAATGAAGGATATATTCGAAAGTGGAGTATTTGAAGATATGGAAGGCGCCTCATCAGTCAATGGGATTAAAGGGGAAGGTTGGAACCTTAAATGGATTCCAATCATTGATTTGGGGAATGGCGATCTTTATTTTTTAGATCTTGATCCTGCTGAAGATGGAAAATTTGGACAAGTAGTCCAGTACTGGCATGAAGATATTGAAGTCCAGAAGGAAGCCAATAATTTTACAGAATGGTTCTCAAATTTTACAGACCAATTAGAACAATAGATGAAATCGAATATCTAGAATATAAAATTCGTCAAAAAATAGATTTTAGCTAAATAAAATTGGCATTCTAGAAGTGTATACTATCTTGATTTAAAAGAATCTGCGATAAAAAAGCCCAACATCCTGTTGGGCTTTTTCGTATTGGTTCGCTTGGTATAACTCCTGTCGCACCTTACAGTCCTTATGCGTATCTATGTTCTTATTATTGTGTGGAACTTCCTGTTCCTGATGAATCCATCATAGGAAATTGCAGCCAGATCGTATAGGAGCAAAGGGCCGGAATTGGTGTGAGCCAAAGCGTACAAAATTGGTGGATTTTTATCCCAAGAGTTGTCCGCAGAAATTGGGGATAATTTAAGCCAGCGCTGTCTTGATAACGCAGAGAAAAATGACAATTTGATTAAATATTGATCAATTTTATTGGCAGAATATATCAAAACTGCGCATAAAAAAGCCGACTTGTTTCCAAGTCAGCTTTTTACTGTTTTTGAGGTCGGTTGAAATTTTTTAACTATATGAAAAACAAGGATATTTTAAAAATCATTTCGTATAACCTCTATTATGTTAAATGGAGTCAAAATTAGATTAAATATTGTGATAATTGCTTTATTTCTTCACATTCCAAACTTTTAATAAACGCCAAATATTTTGATCTACAGTTTTCCAGTCTTTTAATGATTCGTAAGACATTCTCCATGCGATTCTTACGTTCGGATAGAGAGGGGTTTCAACTTCTGTGGTCACTACAATTTGATCTGTAAGATTTTTATTAATCTTCATTAAAAATTCAGAATTGTATGGATCTGATGCGTGGCCTAGACAATGGTAAGAGATATCAGAGTCCAAATTTATTGAATAGCACTCTAAATCAAATTTTTTAAATGAATTTTCATATTTTACAAATTTATGTGATATTAAATAATTTATCCACTCTCTTGGTGTTTGTTTATATTTAAAATATATGGGATCGAGTGTACTGAAATTTTGTATATACACTTTTACTTGATCTTGATAATTTTTATCATAAAAGTTATTAATTTTTATATTTTTAACATTATTCAAAAGCAAGTTAAATCGCATAGGATGCTGAAAATCAGAAACTTTCTCGATTTTATCATTGTCATTTAGTATTTTTACTTTAGGAATAAAATCAATAGGATACTGACCAAGAAAAGGGTCAGTCAAAACTATACCTTGCTCAATATTTTTTTTATTGCCTACAACGGTTTTTATAGTTAAATCTGATGAAATCCCCCAAATCACTAAATCCCCTTGTTTTGATATATCTTTATAATATTCGATATCGGATTCTTCTGATAAAGGTTTAGACCTAGATTCTGTCGTGTCAGTACATCCGCATATAGCAATACAATGTATTAAAATAAGTATTTTTATATAGTTCATTACGAAACTCTTTTAATTCACTTCTAGGTTAGAGCACAAATAACTAAACGATTTATAGAGAAATCTAAAAATAAATAAAAATATTCATTTATTTAGGTTTCCTAAAATTAACATAATACGCGTTATGCGAAGTCAAAAATGGGAGCTTATAGCTCCCATTTTTAGTCTTTAATACGCTTTTTTGCTTCGTCATAAACTATGCTGTCAGCTCGTTTTCCAACAGTGATAAGTAGGATAACTACTTGATCATCTTTGACTTGATAAACTAATCGAACTCCAGCCTTTAATAATTTAATTTTGTAGCAGCCTGCAAGATCGCCTCTAAGCATATTCTTTGGAATATGGGGCTGCTCTATGACTTTGGCTAGTTTCTTTTTAAATTGATCTCGTATAGCGCTAGGGATTTTTTCCCATTCTGCTGTAAAGTCCTTGTGACGTAAAAGCTTATAAGTCATCTAATGTGACTTCCTCAAACATCTCTTTAGGATCATTAATGCGCTTACGGACAAGAGCCAGTAATTCTTCATCTTCTTCTGAAAGCAAAGCTTTTTTGACGGGCAGCTTCCCAGTCGTAGCAACATACTCAAGAATACTGGTAAAGAAATCCGTAGGTGCAATACCTTGCTCTTTAAGGATGGAGTAGGATTTTTCTTTAAGGGCTTCATCCACTCTGAAGTTAACAGTAGCCATCATATCTCCAAGTTTTTAATCTACTAGGAGTACTGTAATGCAATTTGCATTACAAGTCGACTTCGCATAATAACCATTATGTTAAATGGATTTAATTAGCTGATTTTTTATTTGATGTAAATTTAAATATCATTGCTCCGAAAAACATTCCAGCTAGTATACAAATGATAAGAAACACGGGAAGTGAGCCGAAAGCTATCGGCTTACCTTCAATTTCTCGAATAATATACATAATGAATGCAAATGGTACTCCCCATCCTAATCCACCATACAAAAATATCCATTTGAGTTTGTTATTCATTCTTAAAACCTTTAATTAAGATTAATTCTCATTAAGATTTTAACAGACTGTGTAACTCTTTAAAATTTAAGAATATCTAAAATTAACATAATACACGTTATACGAAATTAAAAATGGGAGCCTTAAGCTCCCATTTTTGAAGATAATTTTAAAATTTTCCTGTTAAAAATCAGGTAACTCAAATCGCCAATTCACTATGACTACCTAACCGAACTAATTTCAAAATTAGCAGCTCACCTTCCTCTGTTTTTTTATAGATCAAAACAAGATCTGGTTTGATATGGCAATCACGATGACCTACCCAATTACTAACCAAAGCATGGTCACGATACTTTTCAGGCAAGGCTTCATCAGCTTGCAATAACTCTAAAACAGTTTGTAGTTCAGCATCTACTGTATTTCGATGTTGCCCTTTTTTCTCACGTTTATAGTCTTTCTTGAATGCTGATGTGTACTTAATCGTCCGCATTTAGATCAGCCATCAAATCTTTTACAGAAGTGAAGCTCTTTGCTTTGCTTAGATCTTCTTCCATTGCAGCAATGGTTTCAGCACTGGGTTGCCAAATCTCAAAAGGCAGGGCCTTTTCTTTCGCGACTTTGGTTAACAACAAGCGAACTGCATCTGAGACCGTTAAGCCCATTGTTGCAAGAACTTCTGTTGCTTCATGCTTAATGTTTTCATTAATGCGAGTAGTTACTAGTGCATTTGAAGCCATGTTAAGCTCCTGTGATTAACATTGTTAATCACACTATATTCTTAGATGAAGAAAAATTCAATTCGTATAACAGCCATTATGTTAAATAATTATATATATCCTTAATGCGACAGAACACTCCTGATCATTATAAAACGTTTATTAGAATTGAAGAGGTATATGTTTAATGACAACTAAGATTAATCAAACTCCTTATTTGGCCTTAATTAAAGAGGGGCTGAAGGATAAAGATGAATTAATGGAAGAACTAAAATTAAAGCTGAATTTTCCGGACTATTTTGGTTCTAATTGGGATGCATTATTTGACTGTTTATGTGACTTATCTTGGATACATGAAGGCGTTATAATCATTAAGCATAGAGACATTCCCAAATTATCCATACAAGACTTAGAAATTTATAAAGATATTCTTCAAGATGCCATATACAGTTGGAATGCTGATGAAACTCATAAATTAATAGTTGAATTTCCGACTCTGTCTTAATCAGTAAATAAATTAAGATCTTCTAAAATTAACATAATACACGTTATACGAAGTCAAAAAATGGGAGCTAAGCTCCCATTTTTAATGCATTTTTTTAAATAAGGCTAGGATGTGCATCTAAGATTCGAATTAATGTTGCCGCTGGTCCTGTCGGATAGCGTCGGCCTTGTTCCCAGTTTTGCAGGGTGCGATGACTGATGTGGAGACGTGCAGCAAATTCGCTTTGACTTAAACCAGTTTTTTCTCGGACTTCCTTAATATCAGGTAATTCAAGTTCGGTTGTTCGACTTGCTTGGATCTCTTTGCGTTTGATTGCTCCAGCTTCTTTAATCGAAGCAACTAAGTCATCAAATAAGTTGTTATCCATGAAATTGCTCCTTCACGAGTTGGCGCAGAATGGCGGTTTCTTTATCCGTGAGATTATCTTTTACAGATTTTGGATAAGCCACCAAGAAAAAGATTTGATCATCCTCATTTACCCAATAGTAAATTACTCTGATACCGCCACTTTTGCCTTTATTACCTTGAGCGCAACGTACTTTTCGAATGCCACCGCCATTCTTGATCAAGTCACCTTTATCAGGCTGAACCAATAGATCTTGTTGAAGTTGACGATATTCCTCATCAGATACAAGGTCTTTGATTTGCTTGGTAAAGATGCTGGTTTCAATGAATAACATAGATTCTTTGTACGTCAATGGCGTATAAGGATTCTAGCAGTTTCTGTATCAAAAAACGAGAGCTGATAACTCTCGTTTCGTATAATCCGTATTATGTTAATTTCAGAGAAACTATTACAAATAGAATATTACTTTTATATTCTCAAATGAGCCGCTATCTTTCTTAAAAAATACTATAAATAACTGTTATTACTGATTATTATTTTTTAAATCAGGGCGAATTTTATAAATATTATTTTGGAGTTCAAAAATATGACTGAGAGCTTTTCCTATCAGTAAGATATTTTCTCTATTTTCTAGTGATGGATCTGATTGAATCTTACTAGGAATACTGTCTAATAATATTGCAGCTTGATACAAATCATCATTTATTTTTTTTAATTGATCCATTTTTCTCTTCTATATATGTTGGTAAGGATCCCAATCATATTACATTGAGATCCTGATTTATTAGGCCGTGGTATATCTTGTTGTAGCTTCTCTAGTTTCTGAACTAAAAAGGTTTAATAATCTATCCGATGATGGTACAGGAAGATTTGGTGGATTCCAATCACCTGTAGTGATGCATGTATTTAAAGAGTTTCCACACTCTGACATTCCACCGCTACCAGCAGACCCATAGACATCAATACAGTCTGCATAATATTCTGCACACAATTCTTTCGTTAAATAATATGAAGGCGTTGTAGGATCATATGCAAGAGCAAGACTACTAGTTATTATTGTACTAATTAGAACTATTTTTTTTAAGAACATAAGAAAATTCCAACTTTATTGTTAATTTGATATTTAAATATGATTTTTTAAAATTTAACTATTATTAAAATTACTCAAATCGAATAAATTTTTGAATAAATTCGCTTCATTTAACATAATGGCGGTTATACGAAACGAGAGCAGCAGCTCTCGTTTCGTATAACCGCCATTATGTTAAATAAAAAATTTTAGGTATTTTAAGTTTTTATAAATTTTATTTATAATCAAATATATAAACGAATCTAGAATATCTTTAATGGCAATACACAAAACAAACTCAATTACGAACTACTTAGATAATATTGCTCCATTTTATTATTTTTTGATTATCCCTTTTGTTATAGCCTTAATCGTTATTTGCTTTGATTTCGAGTTCATCGGGATTTTTTCTAATACACAACAACTTCAAATTTCATCAAAACATAAGTTTTTAAATGATTTTTTTGCTTTATGTACTTGGATTACAATTGCTCTTATATTCTTCAGCCGAAAGTTTTTTGGCTTAAAACCACATATCCAATTACAGGTAAAAAACGATGTTATCAAACAGATAAGAACTCGTGATGGTCTCGCAATGTACAGTACAACCATGATTTGTTTCTTTATTTTTTTTATCATTTGTATCAGCTTAACTTGGTTTCCAAGTGATCCCACGCTGCCTGAAAGAGGCTCGAAGGGATATGTTTTTAAAAAAGCTTTATATTCTGCTAAACCTGGATTGATCTTGTTTATTCAATATTTTAAATATGCTTTAAGTCTCTTATTTATTCTTATATTGGTACATATTTTAGATGCTCGAAAAATTATAAAAGAACAGACTAAGACTTAAGTTTCCCTAAAATTAACATAATACACGTTATGCGAAGTTGAAAAATTGAGACTATAGCGTTAATTTTTATGTATTTTTTAATTTCAGACCTAGGCCAGTGCCTAGGTTTTTTTATTTCGTATAACAGCCATTATGTTAAATTGATCTAAAATTTTTAATGCTATGGAACTATTATGAGTATAGAAAAAGTTGTTAAAGGCATAAAAATTATAGATTTACATAAATTGGATAGTGACTTTTCTGGTATCAAAGATGAAAAACTAATTACTTTGGCAGAAAAAACTCTCGGTTTGAAATTTCCTGATGACTATAGGTTTTTTTTACAAGTATTAGGATGTGGTGACATAGGTGGTCGAGAATTTTACGGAGTGATTGATTCAGATTTTATTAATTCATCCATACCAGATGCTATTTGGATAACATTACAAGAAAGATTGGAATCAGGTCTGCCTAATAATTATATCGTTATAAGTGATACTGGTGATGGGAGTTATGTTGTATTGAATTGCATAGAGTGTGATGAAGATAAAATAATGATATGGACACCAGGCATAAATGACCAAAATACTTCCTTTGACCGATATTACAGTGATTTCGGAACTTTTTTTTATGATCAAATCGTTAACTTAATTTAAAATTAACATAATACACGTTATACGAAGTTAAAAAATCGAGTCTAAAAACTTAATTTTTATGTATTTTTTTAAAATTAAGACCTAGGCCAGTGCCTAGTTTTTTTTATTTCGTATAACAGCCATTATGCTAAATGAAATTTATAAAAGGAAAAAATCGCTTAAATTTTTCTGATATATGAGGATTTTTCTTTAAGCATTCAATCGATTTTTCTCGGGTAGAAATAGGGTCGAAAATATCTACTCCTCTTAAATAAGAAATACCTTCTAACGCTATTTTTTCTGTTTTTGATAGTCCTGTACTTGGTACAAACCCAATCACTAAATGAATCTTTGCTAATGAGTCTTCAAAATCCATGAGATCAAACATGTAAAGAGGTATTTCTTCTTGATTTAAATCATTAATACATACCTCAACCCATTGTCTAAACTCATTCCAATTAATTGCTTGTAAAAATAGACAGCCAATAGCAAATCCAAGATCAGAACTTTCTTCCTTATATATTTTCCACATATTTAAATATTTCTAAAATTAACATAATACACGTTATGCGAAGTTGAAAAAGGGAGCTTTAAGCTCCCTTTTTTACTAGTTTTTTTTAAATTGCTAAGCGTAAATTCAGTGCTTTTACGACTTTAATAACAGTATCAAAGCTTGGATTTACATCGCCAGAAAGTGCTTTATAAAGACTTTCTCGGCCTAAACCAGTGTCTCTTGATAGTTGAGCCATTCCTTTAGCCTTAGCAATATTGCCTAAAGCTTTTGCAATGAATGCCGCATCACCATTAGATTCATCGATACAGGCTTGTAGGTAAGCTTGCATATCTTCTTTTGTTTTAAGATGTTCAGCACTGTCCCATTTACGAAGTTTGATAGCCATTTACAGCTCCTCCTCTAAATCTTGTGCTAATTGTAGGGCAAGTTTTATATCTTTACTTTGCGTAGACTTGTCTCCGCCT
>NZ_VPBM01000034.1:0-11032 GCF_013418745.1 Acinetobacter sp. YH12126
ACACCAAGCAATGCCGTCAGGTCATTGCAGATCGGCAAGCGCATGCGGTGATTCCACCTAGAAAAAATGCGAAACCATGGAAAGATACAAAGATCAGCTCGCTAGCGCGAAATGAATTACTTCGAACGGTTAATCTTGCGAAGCAGTGCTTCTCAGGCAGGACATTATGGAAAAAATGGTCCGGCTATCATTGCCGAAGTTTGGTCGAAACTAAGATGCATTGCATCAAATTATTGGGGGATAAACTCAGTGCAAGAAAATTTGATAGCCAAGTCAATGAGATCCATGCACGTATAGCCGTGTTAAATAAATTTACCGAGTTAGGTCAACCACATACCCAAGTTATGCCTTAAATTTGAGTAGATATGGGCAATCTTAATTTTTACATCTTTGTGCAACAAAGCCGATGAAAGATGAAGAAAAGAAAAAAAACAAATGAAAGGTTAATTGATATGAATTTATTTAAGTTGATTTTTATTATTTTAATTATTCCATTATTTTCTTGTGCTAAAGGTGAAAATAATATCTTGGATGAGGAGGCTGGAATGTATAATTTTAAAAAAAATGAATCAATTGTATATGAAATAAATGATTTATTTCATGCAAAAAAAACCAAAGAGGCTTTTTATTTGATTTCTAGTTATTCACATAAGTTTAATGTAGATGAAAAGGTTGGAGTGGGAGCAATATTATATTCAAATGGATATTATAAGTTGTCAAAATCGTATTTTGAGGATGCATCTTTGGCTGGGAATCCCGAGGCTTTTTATCGGCTTGGTTATTTTTATAATTATAATGAAGACGAAAAAGATGTTGAACTGGCAATAAAATATTTCAATTTATCAATTGAAGCTGGATATTTGAGTTCTTATATTAATCTAGGGGAAATATATTTATTTGAAGATGGTTTTGTGAGTTTATCAACTGCTAGATTTAACTTTAAAAAGGCTGTGAGCTTGGGGTTTATGAATGGTTATTATGGGTTGGGAGAAATTAATTTACGTGAAGGTAATTTTTATGAAGCTAAGAATGATTTTGAAAAATTAAAGAAATATGGTTATTTGTTAGAGTATTATGATGGATGTATAAATTTATATTCAAAATATGAAGATTCAGAATTTTACGATATAGATTTGGCAAAAAAATATATTGATCTTATAATTCTTCTTATAGATGATCCGAGAAAATATGAAATTATAGCCGATTTTTACAAAGGTGATCATAAGTATCGAGATCTGAATAAAAGTAATTACTATTCAGAACTAGAAAAATATTAAAATTATGAATGGGAGGAGTTAGGATGGCTTAAGTATCCTTATTCTTCCCGTTGAAAAATCAAAACCAACCTTATTATTAGTTCAAGACATATCTATGGTATTGCATTTAATCAACAAGATATGGTCGCGTTCCAACGTGATGACTTACACCGTGAAACAGCTCGTATGTTGGCCAATGGCTTAATTCAAAGCAAAAATTATAATGATGTCGGTCTGCTGAGTTCACAAATTATTCGACCAGAACAAGAAACTGCAGGTCGTGTACAGCATCGAGCAGAACGGCATTATCAATATGATCAAAATTATTTGCTCACCCAAGTGAATGACAGTCGATTAGGTAGGCTGACGTATCAGTATGATGCAATTGGCCGTTTAACACAGAGTCAAAGTCAACATCAAACAGAAAGCTTTGCTTTTGACCCAGCAGGGAATTTGATTGACCCGATTGCCATGCCAGCATCTCAAGTTAAAAGTAATTTGATTGCTCAATATAAGGGTAAAAATTATAAATACGATGCGCAAGGCAATGTGGTTGAAACTAGCCATGCAGGTAAAACATTAAAACTGACGTGGGATAACCTGAATAGATTGATTCGCAGTGATCATCAGGGTCAGGTGACTGAATATGGTTATGATGTATTTGGCCGACGATTATTTAAAAAAAACCCAAATACACAAACCCTGACTTTATTTGGCTGGGACGGAGACCTGATGATTTGGGAGTCGCAGCAATCCAATACAGTAGATGAAAACTACACTAAGCATTATGTCTATGAACCACAGAGTTTTGTGCCATTACTACAAACGGGCTATACAGGGTTTATCAAGCTTTTAGAAACCCCTAACTATGCCCAATTTCAGCATGAAGAATATTCGGTTTATAAAGATCCGATTTGGAGAACAGAAACCCGAAAGAATAAAGTTGAATTAGAACGAGTTGCCTTTTACCACTGTGACCAAATAGGGGCACCTCAGACTTTAAGTAATGAGTTAGGTGAGTGTATTTGGGAAATTGAGCTGAATACATGGGGTACAGTTTCAGAAATAAAGGCCTCTCATAATTTTATTGAGCAAACGAATATACGTTTCCAAGGTCAATATTATGATGTGGAAACAGATTTGCATTACAACCATTATCGTTATTATGATCCACTTAGTGCGAAATATTTAAGTAAAGATCCAATAGGTTTAATAGGTGGTATGAATAATTCAGTTTATGTGAGTGATCCGAATCAGTGGGTGGATCCAATGGGATTGGTAGCTGATAGAGAGATTAAAAAAAGGCTTCAACAAATTGAAGAGTGTCGTCGTACTGGGCAATGTGAAGCATTATTTGATTACGCATATTGTTCAGTTGCAGGTGGCGGTGCTGAAGGCATGGTAATTATTAACTTATATAGTGGCAAAGTCTATGGTGGAGCTGGTCTTAATATTCCTTCAACATTAAAAGATATTCACAAAGAAAAAACGATTTCAAAGAGATTGAAAAGTACGGTCGGAGGTTCTTGTATGTTGGGTAAAATATTTAACGGAAGAGGGCGAAATAATACTGAAAGAACAGACAGATTTATCAATGGTCAAGCTGTTGGGATTAGTGGTGGACCATGGTGGAAAATTGGCATTAGTACTCCAATGGGGGAAGATTTTCTAACTTCACTATCTACAAAGACACCTTTTGCTATTGAAGTTGGTCTAGGTACTCCAGGTATAGATGCGTCATTTCTTGAAGTATTTGGGGATAAGGAAATTAATCCAGTTAAATTTTTAAAGCAAATAAATAAAGAAAATGAAGCTATGATACTTGAACAAAAGATTAAGAATTTAGAGTCTCAAGGTAAAGGATGGGGTACTTTTACAGATGAATTTGGTCGTTTATTTTAAGGGGAATACGATGAGAATAATGTTAGTAATTCTAATTACTTTTTTGACTGCTTGTAGCAGCACGACACCGTATAAATCAAATAAATTTCACAAAGAAGCAGATAAAATATTTAAAGGTTTTAATTATAACATTGTATATGGTAGAACCACTAATTCATATGTTGCTTTAGATGTTGAAATTGATAAAAAAGACATAAAAATTGATGATTTATTAGAAGTTAATAAGAGGCTTATAAAAAGTGGTTGGAGTAATAATTATAATTTAGAAGGTTATTATTGGTCTTATTGTAAGCCTGGAAGTAATGATGCGATAGGAATATATTATCCAAATGATAAAATTAAAAAAACTAAAAATGGAAAATTTTTTAGTTCACAATTAAATTATAATACAGTTTATATATGGATGACTAATTATAAATCAGATGAAATGAATTTTGAGCATACAGAATGCCCTTGAAAAAATGTTTAGAGTAACTCTTTAATGTATGTGTTAGTGCTTTGTTGCACAAACCTATTCTTAAAGGCTTTGTTAGAAATACAATTTTCACATAAAGAAGCCTGCTCTTAAAATCTATCGTACAACGAATTGGTCCGCTTATAACCGAGCATTAATAAATCGAGGAAATATCTTCTCAATTTAGTTTGATCATACGACTCAATTGTATGCGCCATCAAAAGGCAAACAAGGGCGAAATCAAACCTACTCCGACGCAGCCATCCAATGCTGCTTAATGATTAAATCCTTATTTCGTCTGTCTTTACGTATGGTTACTGGCTTTGTGCAAAGTCTGATTATTGCGGATTAAATTGGATAGCTCCAGATTACACCACGCTTTGTAGAAGACAAAAGCATATTGATATTGTAATCAGCTACCAAAAAAGTAGCGATGGGCTGCATCTACTCATAGACTCTACAGGCATGAAGTTTCTAGGTGAGGGCTAATGGAAACGCAAGAAACATGGACCTGAATATCGTCGCCAATGGCGTAAACTTCATATTGGTATAGATGCTAAAACCCTACAAATACGAGCAGTTCAGCTTACAACCAATAATGTCAGTGATTCACAGGTGCTTGGTGATTTACTTAATCAGATTCCACAAGATGAGCGGATCGACTCTGTTTATACTGATGGAGCTTATGACACCAAGCAATGCCGTCAGGTCATTGCAGGTCGGCAAGGGCATGCGGTGATTCCACCTAGAAAAAATGCGAAACCATGGAAAGATACAAAGAGTAGCTCGCTAGAGCGAAATGAATTACTTCGAACAATTAAACGTTTAGGCAGGACACTATGGAAAAAATGGTCAGGCTATCATCGGCGAAGTTTGGTTGAAACTAAGATGCATTGCATCAAATTATTAGGAGATAAACTCAGTGCAAGGAGTTTTGATAGCCAAGTGAATGAGATCCATGCACGTGTAGCAGTCCTTAACAGATTTACGGAATTAAGTCGACCACTTACCCAAGTTACGCCTTAAATTTGGCTTAATTAGGGGCGCTTTGCATTTCAAATCTTTGTGCAACAAAGCCGTATGAAACAAATATTTGGTTAAACCATTTTGAGGATCAGACTGTTGGTGAGGCTTTATTAGATCGCTTAGTTCATCGTGCTCACGTATTTAATTTTAAAAGGTCAATCTATGAGGAAAAGACGTGGTAAACAAGTTTTAGAATCGTGATATTCTTTTGTCCAAGTTAAACAACACTTTGGTTTGCTTATAAGTAGACCAAAGTGTCCAAGTAAGATAAGAATGTGTGTCCAAGTAACTATTGATTTCGCAAATCGTCGAGCCGGCGCACTTTTAGGTACATTCTTTAATGCTGAACGTGTTCTGGATGATGAGAAATTTTTTATTAATGTAGAACCATAAATTTAAACGACCCCAACCTTAGCAAGGTCACCGAGATTTATCCCATAAAATGATGTTAACTATAAATATATGATTTAATTGATTGTGTGTAGTTTTTAGTGGGGTGAAATTTTTAGCAATTTAGATCATTTAAAGGTATTTTGGTCACTTCATCTTGGAAATTTTAGTCTATAAAAGTCACCTGTATTTTGGTGCTAATTTTCATGAGAAATAATAACATTATATGATTTAATATAATGTTTCTTGATCCTCATGAAACTTTTTTATATTCAATTCAATAAATGAATATTATGCTCAATCCTATTTTGGATCATCTGGAGAGTCTCTGTTTGAATTTGTCCAGGCAATAGATTATGAGCGATATTGCTGAATCGGATTGCAACCTTACAAATCGAGCCAATAATTTCATCAACTTTTTGGGCAGAAAGTTCCGCTTCCTGAGTACCAAGTTTTACAAGAGCTTGTCGAGGAATATCCAGTGCCTCACCCATGATATCCATTTGATGATATCCACCTGGCCCTTCACAGAAAGTAACATCATAGGCAGGGGAGAGTTTCCATTGCCCATTTTGGGACATCAGAAATGAAAAGTTTTTGCAATGATCATCTCGATTATTGAAGACTACATTGAAAACAGCTCGCTTGAATGCAATTGCTTTTTCGCGAACATCATTGGTGCAAAAGTGTGCAGCGCGAAGAAAGTTACTGTAGTCTAAACTCCCTGGTGATTTAAAATCAGCTCCGGTGAAGGCAGCTAAACTTTGCATAGGGATACGCATACCATCATGGCGGTCAAATCTTTTTGATGCAAATGCAGTTAATCCATTCGGAAGAGTAAAATATTGAGTATCAGGGGTGTCAATATCACAATGACGTAAACATTCTGCATAAACAGCTTCAATTGCACAAACTTCAGGATGCTCTTGCTGAGCGGGAAATTTGATCAGCCAGGCTTCATGTTGATGTGAGCTAACTGTTGAGAATTCGTTGGTGACAGGATCACGATAGATGAGCGCTTTTGGCCTTGCACCTTGTGGAGATCCCCCCATAATTAATAAATGCTGTAAAAATTCTGCACCTTCTCCTTTGAGAACTTCCTGAACTTCTTGAGCGAGTTTAATCAGTGGGATATTTTCAGTTAATGCTAACTCAGGTGCTGAAGGTTCAAAGGATAATGCTCCCATCGCATGTGTATTAATATACGTGAGTCTTTCTAATGGCCCAATCCGTGCAGGATTGAATCCATTTTTTTTAAATAAGCGATCCATAAGAAGCATGCCCCAACCATCGGGCAAGGCATCATACATAGGACCTGGCAATCCCATTTGATGTGCAGGAAAGTTCGTTCTTAATGGGTCACCTTTTAACGGAAGTAGGTAAGAGGAAAGTTGTAAACCTTTACTGATCGCTTCTGGACTGTATTCAAAGGCGATTAATGGCCGACCTGTGATTGCGGTTGAGGAGACCAGTGTACCCCAAAGCCAATATTCACCCCATCCATTGTAGTAAACATTAAGTTTTTTGAGCATGGACTTATTTCCTTTTGATACGTTGGCGAGCCGTATTGCTCTCATAGCGGAGAATGTCATTTACACTGTTTAAATGAGGTTTGAAGAGTTCCTCTAATTCTTTTAATCGGCCTAATACCATGGCAACACGTACTAAATTTTCAAATGAAACATTTCGACCAGCTTCCAGATTAGATACTGTATTTACACCAATACCAGCACGTGTAGCGACGTCTGCCTGAGTCATTTCCAGATAAAGTCGTTCTTTGCGAAGCCTTTCACATAATAAAGTAACAACCTCTTCAGGTTTTTTGAAGTTTAAATCCATAATATTAGGTCTTATATCTATATACATCTATTAAAACACAAAATAATGGATTTATAAAATAAGCCATTTGATCGGTAAGGGGGGTGCTTAATTGGTCTGATTAGATCTTATTAGATTAAAGAAGTCTAATTAGACATTTACAATCTAATAAAGTCTAACAACCTGCTTTAAGCTCAGTCAGTTTCGCCTGTTGTCGCGAGGAACCGGTATTTGCTATCAGGTTAAACTGGAATATCTGGCACAAGCTGCGCAGCGGCCAACGAGCTGCCAATATCATGACTTAATCCAGTCAGCAAAGCTGAATGGACTGGATCCGTATGCCTATTTAAGTGATATGCTGAAAAGACTGCCGACGCATAAAGTGACCCAAATAGAAGAATTACTGCCACACCGCTGGAAATCCGACCAAAATTAAAAAATAGGCATGGGATTCAGCGGACGCTTACGATGATGCTACTGAACAGGCTGTTATTGATTTCGCAATTCAATATCCCGCATACGGTCAGTATCGTACTAGTAATGAATTACTCAAGAAGGGTGTATTTGTTTCAGGGAGTGGTGTTCGCTCTATATGGCTTAGTCATGATTTAGAAAACTTTAAGAAGCGTTTAAAAGCACTTAAGGCTAAAGTGACACAGGATGGTATTGAATTAAATTATCACCAGATTGCGGCACTTGCACGTAAGCATAAGGATGACGTTGCTTGTGGTGAAATCGAAACAGCTCATCCAGACTATATAATAGGCGCGCAAGACACCTTTTATGTCGGGAATCTCAAAGGTTTTGGACGGATCTACCAACAAACATTCATCGACACTTATAGCAAGATAGTTCATTGCAAACTCTATACAAAAAAACACCGATTACAGCGGCTGATTTACTCAATGATCGTGTGTTGCCATTCTATCAATCTCAGGACTTACCAATGCTTCGCATCCTCACAGACAGAGGTACTGAGTATTGCGGTAAGGTAGAACAACATGACTATGAGTTGTATCTGGCAGTCAATGATATTGATCACATGAAGACAAAAGCAGCTTCCCCGCAAACAAATGGTATATGTGAGCGTTTCCATAAGATGATTTTGCAGGAGTTCTATCAAATAACGTTCAGGAAGAAACTTTATAGCCCATTGAAAGAATTACAAGTTGATCTAGACGATTGGCTGAAATTCTATAATACTGAACGGACTCATCAAGGAAAAATGTGCTGTGGTCGTACACCACTTGAAACTTTATTTGATGGAAAACGGATTTGGGCTGAGAAGAATTTAGCTCAAATTTAACCTGACAGGCACAATAAAAATATCTTGCAGTACAGCAAGACGTTGAATTTCTTTATCAGACATAGTGATCAGCATCTATATTTTATATCCAGCCCATGATGGTTAAACCATCATAAACTAGACATTTTTATTGGTGAGAATATAGACACTTTAAATGGGTTCTAACATTTTTATTGCGTATAACCGCCATTATGTTAAATGTATAACTTTATAAAGTGTTAATTTTAAAGTCTTCCAATGTTTTGCCTTTTTCTTCTAATAAATTATGAACAAACTCAGGCTCTAATTTCAGCATCAGTTCAATAGCATCATGGATTTTCCAAAATTGTAATTCAGGATGATCTATTATTTGGATTAAATGGTTTTTAATTAAAGGAATATATTCATCGTATTTTTCATCATCAATTAACCAAAATAAGCGACTAATATCAAATGGTTCTGTATTAGATATTTCTATAATCTTTTGTATAGGATGAAATATTTTTATTCTAGCCTGTTCACCAAATCCTAGATCAGCTTGGAATGCCCAATAACGAACAAAAGCTCTAAGTACATGCTGAAGTGTATCATCATAACCATGTAAACGATGATCTATATAACCAACTAATTTATTTTCATTTAATAAATTTACTAATGCATCAAAACCAGAGGATTGTCCCCAATTAGTCAGAAGTTTTGCTGCCTCAAATACAATATTTTCATCAGAAGAATTTAATAAATTTATGACTTGTTCTATACGATCTTCAGGAATATCTTCTGGATCTAAATCTGTTGCATCACATGCGTAATCTGCATGAGTAGGAACGTCATGCAGTAATACAGAAATTTCTTTATTCATTAAGCCACTCATTAATAATTATCTTAAGATTTTCTAAAATTAACATAATACACGTTATACGAAATTTAAAAAATGAGATTATCTTTATGATAATTAAAGAAATTTAAAAATTTCGTATAATCGCCATTATGTTAAATATAGATTCTTTACCAGTTTTAAGTAATATTGGATAAACTCATCCAGCTCTCATTTTTTTATAAGATTTATTAATATGAATTACAAAAAAAATATTTTTTTATTCTTAATACTAGCATTTTCATTTAGTTATTCATTCGCCCAAGTTCCTAATTTTGACAAAACACTAGCATCAGCGGCTCAAGGGAATCCATCTGCACAAAGAGTCCTTGGGCTAATGTATCTCAATGGTCAGGGCGTACAGAAAGATGATTCCAAAGCGGTTGCATGGTTTTTAAAAGCAGCAGCTCAAGGGGATGTAGATGCGCAATTTAACCTTGGGGGAATGTATGCTAATGGTCAGGGCGTACAGAAAGATGATACCAAACTGGTTGAATGGTATAGCAAGGCAGCTGCTCAAGGATATGCACCAGCCCAAAATAATCTTGGGCTAATGTATCTCAACGGTCGAGGTGTACAGAAAGACGATGTCAAAGCATTTGAATGGTATAGCAAGGCAGCTGCTCAGGGCGATCCATCTGCGCAATTTAACCTTGGGGAAATGTATGAGTACGGTCGAGGTGTACAGAAAGATGATGTCAAAGCATTTGACTGGTATAGCAAGGCAGCTACTCAAGGAGATGTAGATGCGCAATTTAACCTTGGGCTAATGTATCTCAATGGTCAGGGCGTACAGAAAGATGATGTCAAAGCATTTGCGTGGTATAGCAAGGCAGCTGCTCAGGGTGATCCATCTGCGCAAAGAGCCCTTGGGCTAATGTATCTCAACGGTCGAGGTGTACAGAAAGATGATGTCAAAGCATTTGAATGGTATAGCAAGGCAGCTGCTCAGGGCGATCCATCTGCGCAAAATAACCTTGGGCTAATGTATGAGTACGGTCGAGGTATACAGAAAGATGCTACCAAAGCAGTTGAATGGTATTTTAAAGCGGCAAATAACGGTAACGCAACGGCTCAGTTCAATATTGGTCAAAGCTATTTAAATGGGAGTAATGGATTATCGAAGAATCGAGTAGAGGCATTAAACTGGCTTAGAAAATCAGCAAATAATGGAGTTGTCCAAGCTAAGTTAATACTTGCTGAACTTCAGTAATTTTTAATTTTTTCTAAAATTAACATAATACACGTTATACGAAGTTGAAAAATTGAGACTATAACCTTAATTTTTATGTATTTTTTAAAATTTAAGACCTAGGCTAGTGCCTAGGTTTTTTATTTCGTATAACAGCCCTTATGTTAAGTATTTGCAGATATTAAGTCATTGTTTCCACAAATGAATACTGCTTGAGAGCAGTCATCTAAGCTATCCATTAAAATTTCATTCATTCTTTTTTTATGAAAACTAAGAGTGGCATTACTTCCAAATTCACTTTCTAAATCAGATGATAAAATTATAGTGCACTCATCATCCCTTAGCTGATTCCATAAGTTTTGAACTAATTGAACTAATGCGAATCCGATGTTGATTATTTCATTCATTTCATACTGTTGATTATCCACGTAATCCTCGATATGAATCTTATTACTGGAGGCTTCAAACCCTGTTAGATCTCCGTAAACATCAGCTATGGCTTCGTAATTCACCTGCTCTAACCTATCTTTGTAAAAATTAAAGACAATAGCATCCGAATCCTCATAAAAGCCTTCTAGTATCATAAGTTCTAAAATTGAGGGAAGCTGGACATCATATCTGGATAGAAAGAATGCATCCATTTGGGAACTTTGAAGTATCACTTTTACACCTGGAATATTTTTGCTGTTATTGAAATTAGATTTTTAGTATTTCTAAAATTAACATAATACACGTTATGCGAAGTTGAAAAAGGGAGCTTTAAGCTCCCTTTTTTACTAGTTTTTTTTAAATTGCTAAGCGTAAATTCAGTGCTTTTACGACTTTAATAACAGTA
>NZ_VPBM01000035.1:0-9746 GCF_013418745.1 Acinetobacter sp. YH12126
TTCAGCAAGTGTTTTTTCTGCTTTGATCGCAGCAAGTGCTACCTTAGCCTTAAAGTCGTTTGAATGATTTCTTCTTGGTCTACGTGCCATAAAATACTCCATATATTGATGTTTATAACATCATTTGAGGAGCAGAGTATCACTTATAGGAGTTGTTCAAATTTCCGGATCCATCTCTAAGTGAGGAGGAAATGACTCTTACTATTCAGATGTTGTTTCAAGCTTTTTTTGATTGATAGAGTTTTATGTATTAAACTCTATATTGAAAGTAAATATATTGTAAAAATAGTATGTTATTTACTAATTGATTAAATTATTTACACTTATTCTGTATAATGCTCTATGAATTCATTACTTATTTTTTTAAATTAAAAATCATATGCAAAGCTTAAATGATGAAGAGTGTCGCCAAGTTGAAAGTGTAAAACAGCTTTTACAAAAAAATTTTAAAGATAAGCTTTATGCTATTTATTTATATGGTTCGTATGTTGATGGTGGTTTAAAACATAAAAGTGATCTTGATATTTTAGTTATTATTGAACGTGAAATTACCGATCAGGAAAGAAAACAATTAGCGCAGAATTTTCTAAATATATCTGTTCCGATTGGTCATGCTACAGCGCGTGCCTTAGAAATTACGATATTAGAAAAAGGGAGTATTACCAATAAAAATCATCCATATACATATCAGCTACAATATGGCGAGTGGTTGAGAGAAGAATTACTCAAAGGTGAATTACTTTATAGTCAATCTGATCCAGATATTAGTATTTTACTTAAAACTGCCCAATTACATAACATTACTATCTTTGGACCTGATATTTGCGATTGGTTAAATCCAATTAGCTATGAACAATTAATATTTGCCATGCAAAAAACTTATCCACAAATTATTGCTCATTGGAAAGACGATCAGGATGAATGTAATCAAATTTTAGCGCTATGCCGTATAGCTTATACATTAGATCATAAAACAATAGTTGCCAAGGATGTTGCTGCGACATGGTTTTTAGAATTCTTAAGTCAGATAGATCAAGACATTTTGCAACTCATAATAGATGAATATATTGGGCAAGGTCATGAGCAATGTTGGTTAGTTTTACATGATCAGCTTGCTAAAATTGTTAAAGAATTACAGCATAAAATTGAACCACTACTTTTTAACTGATGTGGAAGTAATGGATATGCTTCTTAGATTATTACCTCACTATATCTCTAAATACCGAAGAGACTTGATATTGCAAAGGGGGGCGTGGTTGGAGTTGCATGAAGATTTTAAATAAAAGCGGAGGAACTAGGGTAAAAGTTGCCAAAAAGTTTCTTCTGAAATGACTTTTATATTATGACGTTTAAGCAAAGCGGAGGTAACTCCATTGCCATAGATCTTATTCCCATTAAATTGACCATCGTAAATCATTGAACTACCACATGAAGGGCTATTTTCTTTAAGCACTACCAGAGTAGCTTTTAATAATTGAACTTTTTTTAAAGTTCTATATGCCCCTTCAATATAGATTGAAGTCACATCCTTTCCTGATTTTTCAATTACACAGGCTTTTCCATCTAAGACATCATCGCCATTACCTCCCGAAATCTCGGCAGGTTCGCGTGGTGTTGATAAACCGCCAAGAATCTCTGGACATACCATAGTAGCTTTTCCATCTTTGACTAATTTTTCGATTTTTTCGTTTAAGCTATGCGTCCCGTTATAACGTACCTTTAAGCCAGCCAGACAAGAACTTACTAAAATCATATTTCCTCTATGAAAAAGATATGTATCGATTTGCTATTTAGCCAGTACCTATTATTTTTTAAAATTAATAGGTTAGTGCTATGGATAAAACAAGAATTTAAATATGATCAATGCAAAGTGAGTTATTTTTTTTCTAACCCACAAAGCTTATAGATTAGTTTGATCCTTTTTGTTTAGAAAATTTATCAACAATGCATCCCGGATCTCGGGGGGGAGTAAGGTGCTGGAACATGATTTCCATTTACATGTGGTGGAATTACAGAATACCGGCCCGCTCAGCCATCTTGCTCTGCCAAGTTTAGTGGCTTTCGCTTCTGGCCTCTTAGGACGATCGGTTCAAAGTCAGATGGTGGTACTGGGTGATATGAGCTTGGGTGGTTCAGTGACACCGGTGGAAAGTATTGCCGAATGTCTGCAAGTTGCTTTTGATGCGGGTGCCAAGAAGGTTGCTTTGCCAATGAGTAGTGCGGCAGATATCCCAACGATTCCTGTGGAACTGTTTACCAAGTTCCAGACCAGCTTTTATGCAGATCCGGTAGATGCTGTGTTTAAGGGGCTAGGGGTGGATTAATTTCATATCTGTCTGGAAGAGTTACAGTAGATTGTTTTAAATTCAGTTTCTCAAGTTAAACACCATGTTGTAAAAGCATAATACTGCCTCTTTTAAAGAGCTAGTATTTTAGGGGGGATTACCCTTCATTTTTTCTTGATCAGATATCTGTTGTACTTTGACAGGATTTTGTTGATCTAAATATTTTTGATACCAAACACGCAATGTTTCAGGAGTACAACCGATTTTAGGATCAATAGCTGTGATTGCTGCCCAAGTAGAAGGATAATCTTTTTCAGATTCAATTAGTAATTGAACCGCTCTTTCTCTGATTTCAGGGGGCAATTTTACTTTGCCATTTGTAAGGTAAAAGGGGTCAATTTTAGAATGCCGTTGACAATGTATCGCCTTTTGAGTTTGAAGCAATGTACAATGATAAGATTAACCCGTTAGGTCAGGTGGCCTAACTTAAATAAAAAGTCTCCGACAAACCCGGTACGGTTCACTATCTATTGTTATTCTTACCTGAAATTGATGTGAGCTTATAGAGACAAGGTAAATTTGCAAAAGTGCCGGCTATTCAGTGTTCATTGAATGTTTAATTTAATTTATTAAGCTTGACCTTGGAGTGGCTCTAAGCCTTATACTTGGTACAAATTTTTCGATTGTTATGATGATGCGTTCTACTACATGGATTACAGTCTTGGTTGGATTGTTCATGTTCCAAAGCTTTTGGAATGTGGCGGCGGCCTTTTGTGTCCATGAACAACAGCCTCAATCACAGCAGAGTTATCATTTTGGTCATCACCAAAATACCTTGTGTGCCAGCGATAGTCGTCAACACGATCATAATGGACAGTCAGAAAACATAAAAACATTCAGTAGCGATTTAGAAATCGGTGAAGATCATCAAGATCATCTACCATCGATGACGCATTTGATTGTACAAAATGAAAAAGTAGATGTGTTTCATCCAAGCTCTGAAGTTAAAGTGAATCCACAATTTCATTGGAAAAACAGCTATCAGGCTCCTGACCTGTTTCAACAAAGCCCACCTCCCAAATTTTCCCCGCTCATGGTGGGGTAGCCTAAAACATTCCCACCACTTTTATTATTTAAATAAGTGGGAAAAATCATGTCTTCACAATCAATTATACTCTTGCGTCATAGCTTGGTTGCTTGTATATGTGCAGCGGCTATGCAATATAGCTATGCTGAAAACGTTACCAGCTTTGAATCCGCTTTAGCAAAAGTACAAAGTTACCAGACTCAAGACAAGCTGTGGCAACAAGTTCAGCAAATATCTGAATTGAATATTCAGCAAAGTCGGTTATGGCAGAATCCAAGTATAAGTTTAGAACAGTCTGGCTTTGGCTCAGGTCAAGAACAGGAATTCAATGTTGGCGTTAGTCAACCTCTAGATCTATTTGGTCAGCGTAAGCTGAACCGGGTGATTGCCAATACCTCGAATCAACAAATCCAATTGCAACAGCAATTATGGAAGGCACAAAGCCAACTGATTGTTAAATTTGCATGGTCGCAATTTGCACTTGCTGAGGTTGAGCAGTCTGCTTATTCAGTACAGTTAAAAACAAGTAAAGCCAATCTGGACAGTGCCCAGAAACGCTATCAGGCAGGCAGTATTGCCCTGGTTGATTTTGAGCGTACCCAAATTGAAGCGCTAGAAATCCAACGACTTTATCAGCAAGCGATGCTGAATAAACAAGCTGCCGGTCGTCAGCTGTCTAATTTGTGGGGGGGAGAAACATCTTCACATCTTCAATTGAATAAAACCGCTATCCCTTGGCCAGAGCAAAGTCTCCAAACTGTGCAACGGTATATTGCTGAAGGGTGGCTAGAAAAATTCTATGCCTTGAACATTCAGCAATCGGATCATCAAATTGAAAATTTAAGAATTCAGGCACGTCCCAATCCGACTTTAAATGTAGGCATGAAACGTAGCAAAACCCCTAATGAAAGCAACGATACGACTTTGGCAATCGGCGTGGCTATTCCACTGAATATTTTCAACCGCCAGCAATATGCGATCCCGATGGTCCAGCAACAGCAAATATTGCTGAACCAACAGCAGCAGCGTGAGCTGAAGCAACAAATACTCAATATTGCCAACAGCATGCATCAGCTCAAAGGTTTACGTAGCCAGTTCGATGCCACAACAGCACAAGTTACTTTGGCGACCAAAGTTCAGAGCCGTACTTTACAAGGGTTTCAGGCAGGGAAACTGTCCATTACCGACGTTCAGCAAGCAACCACCCAACTGCAGAATCTTCGATTGGGTCAATTACAAATTCTACGTCAAGCTTGGCAAACTGCCCTCGCAGCTGAGGCACTCAGTATTGGCACAAGTTATGAAGAAATTAGCCGTTCGGATGCCTATACACAACTGAATAAAAAGGCAGTCGAAGCATCGCAAAATTTAATCAATGGGGGAGCACGATAAAATGAACGCCAAGCAAAACGGAAAAATATCCCAGTCTCTCATGATTGCAATTTTGATTCTGATTACGGTCTTGGTCAGTCTGGTTATTTGGTTAAGTTCAAAAAAAACTGAATCTGAGGGGCATGGTCATGATGAGGGAAATGCCGAACATTCTGATGAAGATAGTTCTGAAGAAGGACATGCTGAAGAAGGCGAAATACAACTGACCAGCCAACAAATGGTTGAACAAGGTTTAAAAGTTGCTGTTGCATCCACAGGATTGGTTGAAAAGCTGACAACCCTGCCAGGTAAATTGGTGGTGAATACCGATCAACAAGCGCATATATCGCCTAATTTTAGTGGTCATGTCGAGCAGGTCAATGTGGCTTTAGGACAGAGCGTGCAAAAAGGACAAACGCTGGCTGTACTAATCGTGCCTGAACTGATCGACCAACAGGCAAATCTGCGTATGGCACAGGTGAATCTGGATTTGGCCCGTAAAGATTACCAGCGCGAACAGCAACTCTGGTCACAGGGGATTTCTGCCAAACAGGATTACCAGCGTGCCGAAAATGCCTACCGTCAAGCGCAGATTACTGTCCAGTCCTCACAAGCACGTTTAAATGCATTAGGTGCAAGTGGCAATAACAATGGGCGTTTTCTGATTAAAGCACCGATCTCTGGGGTGATCAGTCAAAAAGATATTGTGGTCGGTGAAAATGTGCAACTGGCTAATCAGCTCTTTGTCATTGAACAGCTGAAAGATTTATGGCTTGAGTTTAATTTGCCGAATCAATTCTCAGGTCAACTGCAAGCCGGGCAAAAAATTGACTTTAAAGTGAATGATTCAGATCAAATCTATAAAGCTACTGTACAAAGCTTAACCTCTCAGGCAGATGTACAAACAGGGCGTCTGGTGGTGCGCGCAAAACTCGATGCGCAAGCTACTGAGTTGCGTTCTAATGTGCTAGTGAGAGTGTTGATTCCGGAAGCTACAGCAAAATCAGCCCTTCGGATTCAAAAGTCTGCGCTGCAAAGTATTGAAGGTGAAGACAGTATTTTCATCGTAGATTCAGAACAAAAAGGTCAAGTCCACTTAAAAGCACAGAAAGTGCAATTGGGGCAGGCTTCAAGTGATGGACAATGGCTTGAAGTGATTTCTGGGCTGACTGAAGGGCAGAAGTATATCGCTCAAGGCAGTTTCTTGTTGAAATCTGAATTAGAAAAAGACGAGGCAGGCCATGAACATTAATTCTGATCTGCCAAAACCAGAAGGTTTATTCGAACGAATCATTCAGTTTTCCATACAAAATGCGATTTGGGTGTTGCTCTTTGTCTGTACCTGGATTGCGGTCGGGGTGTATAGCTATCAGAAACTCCCGATTGATGCTGTACCCGATATTACCAATACCCAAGTCCAGATTAATACTCAAGCCAAGGGTTTTACTGCGCTTGAAGTCGAACAGCGGATTACCTATCCCATTGAAAATGCCATGGCTGGCATTCCGGATCTGGAGCTTACCCGTTCCATATCCCGTTATGGACTCTCTCAAGTCACCATTGTCTTTAAAGATGGGACTGATATTTATTGGGCCCGTCAGCAGATTAACCAACGGATACAGGAGGCGCAATCTGAGTTGCCTGCACAAATCGCACCGACGATGTCCCCCGTTTCTACGGGTCTCGGTGAGATTTATCAATGGGTACTGAAGGCAGATCCGAATGCGAAAAAGCCGGATGGAACTGCATACACGCCGATGGATTTGCGTGAGATTCAGGACTGGATTGTGCGTCCTCAACTGCAACGTGTTAAGGGAGTTGCAGAGGTCAACAGTATTGGTGGTTTTGAAAAAACCTATGTGGTCTCTCCCGATTTAAACCGGATGCAGCAACTGAATATCTCATTAGAACAACTGCAACAGGCTTTAGCGCAAAATAATGAGAACCGAGGTGCAGGTTATATTGAAGACAATGGTCAGCAACTGACGGTACGTGTACCGGGTGCATTCAATGGGCTTTCTGATATTGAGAACACCATGCTGGGTAGCCCAAATGGCAGCCCAATTCGGGTTGGTGATATTGCGCAAGTCTCTATTGGGCATGATTTAAGAACCGGTGGGGCAACCTATAACGGCAAAGAAACCGTTTTAGGGGTTGCCATGATGGCGATGGGTGGAAATAGCCGGACTGTTTCTAAAGCTGTGGATGCCAAGCTTCAAGATATTCAGAATAGTTTGCCTAAAGGGGTAGTGATTGAAACAGTGTACGACCGTACTACCTTGGTTGAGAAGGCGATTAAAACCGTTCAGAAAAACTTGGTAGAGGGAGCAATCCTGGTCATCATCATTCTGTTCCTGTTTTTAGGGAATATCCGTGCTGCCTTGATTACTGCCTGTGTCATTCCACTCTCTATGCTGTTTACCTTAACCGGGATGGCACAGAAAAATATCAGTGCCAATCTGATGAGTTTAGGTGCACTCGATTTCGGCATCATTGTCGATGGTGCTGTGGTGATTGTCGAAAACTGTATCCGGCGTTTAGCCCATACACAGCAACTGTTAAAACGACCTCTCACACAAAGTGAACGCTTTAAGGAAGTTTTTCTGGCTGCCCGCCAAGCACGTCGTCCTCTTATTTTTGGTCAGCTTATTATTTTGGTGGTGTATTTGCCGATTTTTGCTTTAAGTGGTGTGGAAGCAAAAATGTTCCATCCGATGGCATTGACAGTGGTACTAGCCCTTGTTGCAGCCATTATTTTATCGATCACCTTTGTGCCTGCTGCTGTGGCATTGTGGGTCAAAGGCGATATTCAAGAAAAAGAAAGTCGTTGGATGTTATGGCTAAAAGCTAAATATCAGCAAACTCTTGATATTTCGTATCAATACAAAGCAGTTGTGCTGACTTTTGCACTGTGTGTATTAGTGATTACGGGATTTATCAGTACCAAACTCGGCAGTGAATTTGCACCACAGCTCAGTGAAGGAGACTTTGCGGTACAACAGTTACGTTCACCAAGTACAGGCTTAGAAGAGTCTTTACGTATTCAGGAGAATACTGAAAAACTTCTTTTAAAGAGTTTCCCTGAAATTAAGGCAGTATTTGCCAGAACGGGTACAGCCGAGGTTGCAACAGATGTCATGCCACCCAATATTTCAGATGGCTATATCATGTTAAAGCCTCGTTCAGAATGGCCAAATCCTAAAGAAAGTTTAGATGAATTACGTGGCCGTATGGTGACGTATTTAGCCACGATTCCAGGCAATAATAGTGAATTTTCACAACCGATTGAACTCCGATTTAATGAATTGATCTCAGGTGTGCGTAGTGATGTTGGTGTGAAAATCTTCGGTGATGATATGAATGTCCTCAATACTGAGGCGACTAAAATCTCCAAAATCATTCAGCAAATATCGGGTAGCAGTGCCGTGAAAGTTGAGCAGACCTCAGGTTTGCCATTACTGAATGTCGAGGTAAATAAAACTTTGGCTGCACAATATGGTTTGAGTGTGCGTTCAATTCAAGACCTTGTGGCAACCAGTATTGGTGGACAAAGCGTGGGAGAGATTTTAGAAGGCGATCGTCGTTTTGATTTTGTTATCCGTCTTGGAGAGCAAGACCGTAGTGTCGCATCTGTTTCCCAGTTACCTATTCAGCTTCCAAATGGTGGCAGTATTTTATTGTCGGATGTCGCGCAAGTCTCGACCATTGAAGGAATCAACCAAGTCAGTCGAGAAAATGGTAAACGCCGAGTTGTGGTTACAACGAATGTTGAAGGGCGTGATTTAGGGTCTTTTGTTTCTGATGTACAGACACAGCTCAAAGCATACACTTTGCCAAGTGGTTATTGGATAGAATATGGCGGTCAGTTTGAAAATTTGGCTTCAGCCAAAGCACGGATGCAAATCGTGATTCCACTGGCTTTAATCACTATCTTTATTTTACTGATGGCGGTCTTTCACAATGTCAAAGAAAGTCTATTGGTCTTTACCGGGGTACCCTTTGCCTTGACCGGTGGTGTGCTGTTCCTTTGGCTAAGGGATATTCCATTATCGATGTCAGCTGGAATTGGCTTTATTGCCTTATCTGGTGTTGCAGTCCTCAATGGACTGGTAATGCTGACCTTTATTAAGGAATTAAGGGACAAATATCCAGTGCATAAAGCCGTGTGGCAAGGGGCTATTTTGCGCTTAAGACCAGTGTTGATGACAGCTTGTGTGGCTTCACTGGGTTTTGTACCAATGGCGCTGGCAACCGGAACAGGGGCTGAGGTTCAACGGCCACTGGCAACCGTAGTGATTGGCGGGATTATCTCTTCAACATTACTAACTTTGGTGCTGTTACCCGTGCTTTATCGTTGGATAAATGAAAAGAAAGTTTCTTAATCCAATAGATTAGTCGATTTACAGCAGAGATATTGGCTGTTATCCAATATCTCTGCTCATCATAAATAGAATAAGGAAAATATTTTATGTCAGAACATCATGATCATAGCCATGCGGTTGTTACTGAAGAAAATAGGGCACTGTTGCAAATAGAGATTTGAGTCGATGATGTTCCCTTTAAAAAGTGCTTAGAGACCGAAAACCCTGTTGATTAGACACACTTCACCCTGAGGCTGACCATAATAAAATGACGATGCTTGTCCTTTACGTAGTGCACGCATGACTTCAATACCTTTAATTGTGGCATAAGCAGTCTTCATAGATTTGAATCCTAATGTGGCCCTGATGATCCGCTTTAGCTTGCCATGATTACATTCGATCACGTTATTTTTATACTTAACCTGCCTGTGCTCAAGATCTGGTGGACATTTTCTTTCCCATTTTAACCGTGATAAAGCACGTCCATATGTGGGTGCTTTATCCGTGTTGATCATTTGTGGAATTTGCCACTTCTTCACATTATTTAAAATTTTTCCAAGAAAACAATATGCTGATTTGGTATTACGTCTAGAAGAAAGATAAAAATCAATGGTATCGCCACGTTGATCGACTGCACGATAC
>NZ_VPBM01000036.1:0-9510 GCF_013418745.1 Acinetobacter sp. YH12126
ATATGACACCGTTTACCTTGCAATATGACACCGTTTACCTTGCAATATGACACCGCTTACCTTGCTTATAGCACTAAAATTAATTAAGGTGTCATAGCATAATAAATAATACTGGTGCTTCATGAGAGAGTTAGTTGTAAAAGACAATGCCTTAATTAATGCAAGTTATAACTTAGATTTAGTAGAACAACGTTTAATTTTATTAGCTATTGTTGAGGCAAGAGAAAGTGGGAAAGGGATTAATGCTAATGATCCCTTAACTGTCCATGCAGAAAGCTATATCAATCAATTTGGCGTACATCGCAATACCGCTTATCAGGCATTAAAAGATGCCTGTAATGATTTATTCGCAAGACAATTCAGCTATCAAAAAATAAATGAAAGAGGGAATATTGAGAACTATAGATCCCGTTGGGTTAGTGAAATTGGATATGTAGATAATGAAGCAGTGGTTAAGCTTATTTTTGCCCCTGCCATAGTTCCATTAATTACGCGCTTAGAAGAGCATTTTACTAAATACGAATTGCAGCAAGTTAGTAATCTCAGTAGTGCTTATGCTGTTCGTTTATATGAGTTATTAATTGCTTGGAGAAGTACGGGCTCTACTCCAATTATAGAGCTAAGTGATTTCCGTCAAAGAATTGGCGTACTCGATACTGAGTACAAGCGTATGGAACGCTTTAAAACTAGTGTACTTGAGCTCGCTATTAAACAAATTAACGAACATACAGATATCACAGTGAAGTATGAACAACACAAAAGAGGTCGATCAATTTCAGGATTTTCTTTTAACTTTAAACAGAAAAAGAAGGACAGCCCATCAATAGAAAGAGATCCGGATACTTTGGGTCTTTCTTCAAAGATGACCGATGCTCAACGGCATATGTTTGCAAATAAACTTTCCGAACTTCCTGAAATGGGTCGTTATTCCCAGGGAACTGAAAGCTATCCGCAATTTGCTATTCGTATTGCTGAGATGCTGCAAGACCCTGACCGAATAAAAGAACTATACCCATACCTAAAAAAAGTGGGATACATGCCATCAAATAAAAAGGACGCCGTAAATGGCTAAGTTATCACTAAGTGAAGTATCTAAAAAATTTCATGTGGATAGATCAACCATTTACAGAGCTGTACGTAATGGACGTTTATCACGCTCCAGTGATGGACAATTCGATCTAGCAGAGATCATCCGATGCTTTGGAGAACCTGAGCAAACATCTCAAAAAATTGAATCATCTAAGCAAGAAGGTGATGAATCTACAAAAAAACTTATTGCCCATTTAGAAAATGAAGTCAAAAAATACCAAGAACGTGAAGAACGGTTAATGCAACAAATTGACCGTATGCAAACACTCATTGAGCTGAAAAGTGTTGCACCTGCCACAGCAGCACCACAACAAGATGCTACGGCATGCGACACTGACATGCCACAGCATGCGACAACACAACAAGACAATGATAATAAAAAGAATAATGCATTAAATATTGCAGAAAATGTGGCGGTGCCACAGCAAGAAACTACGGCATACCACACCCAAACGCTACAGCATGCCACGTTGCAAAATGTGGCAGTGCCACAACACAAAAAACGTGGATTATTTGGCCGTGTGCTAAATGCTGTTTTTGATCATGACTGAGCAATCTAGGGAGAGAAATCATGCCGAAACTGAAAGACATTGCCCTGGGCATTATTGTGGCTCCGCTGCTGATCCCGATTATGCTAATTGCATCGTACCAGGATAAAAAGGCACTGAAGAAAGAGCTGGATGAACGCCAAAAAGAAAAAGCTCAGGCTTCCTGATTATTCACCTAGGCTTATTAAAGCCGTGGAACATTGCTCAATAAGTAGGCGTGGAACGTGAAAAATCATAAAAAAAGCCCGAACAGGGATGCTCGGGCTATAAACTAGAAACTACAGTGTTGAATTATAAGGATAATTATAAAGCATTTCGTATAAGGTGTATTATGTTAATTTTAGGAATATTAAATAATTTAATTCGATTTCAAATCATAACCAAAGTCTTGATCATCCAAGTTGATTTCATCTGTAAATAAAATTCCTAATACATATTTAAACCTTTCATATCTATCAAAAATTGTTGGTATTCCCCAATCTTCATCTAAAGTATATAGTTCGTGCTTTTTATAAATTGAAAAGTCACTCCAATCTGGAACAAACATTAATTGAGTAATTCTCATAACTCCTTTCAATATATCTCGGGGTATTGCCGAATTATTAGAATAATGAAAATTTATACTTAATAAATCTTTTTCTAATTTCCAATATTCAACATCAGACCATACCCCCTCATCAATCCATAAGCCTATAAAAGAATTAGGATCATAGATTCCTTCGCCTAAGAAGGTGATATTTCTATTAAAATTTTCCAACATATAATTTAATCTCCGATTCTATTCATATTTACATCAAATGTTCCATTCCGAGTGCTTTTACTATTTAACTTGTCAACACTACTAGCTTCTTTCCATGCCCCACCATTATGCCCATCAACATCTCGAGATATATAACTATTACCTTTTTTATAGACTGCTGCACCATTTTTTGTTCTGTAGTTTGTTTTTTTATATCCCATTGCTTCTGCTGCTTTTCCTGCTGTTTTATCATTAGGATATACTGGAGCCTTTCCATTAATACCTAGTTTTCCAATTTTACTTATCCCCCCAAAAAGAACTCTTAAAGGAGCGATAAAAGTTTCTTCTAAATATGTAAATGGCTGTATAGGTTTTTCTTCGATTTCAATACAGTTACCTTCTTCATCACATGATGGGTAGCTTGCAACTTTATTATTAGAACTGAAATTACTTACAAAACTATTTTGTTGTGTTACTGATTGAAAACTAGAAATAGAAGATTTGCTTGAACTACTTCCAGAACCATTACTCAACACGGCTAGATCAGATAGCTTTAGGTATCTTGATCCACAACTAGAAGTATCACCAACAGCAACAATACTTTTTCCACCAACGGTCATAAAACCTTGATTAGATGCGATTGCACGTGATTGAACCTTACATTTAGGACAAAAGTGAGTCATGCCATCAAGATGTACTGCTTTACCTTCGACAGTAAAAGATGAATCACCTAAAATAATGATTCCACCATGATCGGTTTTACAACCAACTGTTATTAATGCTTTCATTTATAATTTGATTATTTATTAAGAATGAACATATTAAAGCATAAGGAATTAATGATAAAAAATTTGATAACTACTTCACAATTCCTTATCCATTTAACATAATGGGCATTATACGAAATGCATACATTGAAATTTATAAAAATCAAAAACTTATGCTATAAATAATGTGCTCGATGATGTCGAAAAGCCGGCTTGGAAACAAGTCGGCTTTTTTATGAGCAGTTTTGATAGTTCTTGCCAATAAAATTGTTTAAAAAGTAATCAATTTTTCGGTTTTTCCAATGTTCTCAACGTCCCAGGATCTAAAATTATCCCCATTTACTGCGGATAAACCTGGGACGGTTTTTAGCCGGTCCTGTACGCATTTGCTTACGTCAATTACGGCCCTTTGCTCCTGTACGACCTGGCTGCAATTTCCTATGATGGATTCATCAGGAACAGGAAGTTCCACACAATAATAAAAACATAGATACGCACAAGGACTGTAAGGTACGACAGGAGTTATACCGAGCGAACCAATACGAAAAACCCCGGCAGGATGCCGGGGTTTTTTATTGCCTGCATTTAAGATCTAATCAGTCTTAGCCAATTCATTTTGGTTGATAAGTTTAATCAGCGCATTTTGAACAAACTCATCAAGTTCAATCCCTTTTTCTTTTATGATGGTTTCTATCTTTGCTAGCGTTTCACTTTCTAATTCGAACTCGATTTCTGCTGATGTTTCCATGAGTAAATCATAGTTATTTTCGACCATCTTTTTAAAGGTTTCTTCTAGATCTTTTGTTGATGGAATATTGAAAGATAAGCGTAATGAGCTATTGATAATTTCAACATGGGTATACCCTAAATATTCAGTACTTTTTCCTACAAATCCTAAGTGCTTCATAAAAAACCTTCAATAAATATAGTAAAGAGCTGTCTAAATTAAGCCAAACTCTCTTTTACAAATTTTAGATCAGCAATAAATAACCGAATAACGCCCATTATGTTAATTTTAGAAAGTCTTCAAGCTCACCTTAAAGAATTAACCTACTAGAGGATGCTCTTTCATTAAATTCTGTATGTCATTTGGGTCATAACAACCACATAAGCCTAGAAGCACTACGTCTGATATCTCATCAATACAACAACCTGAAACGATTTGCATACGTTGATTTTTGTCATATCCAAAAACTGTATATGTCAAATCTTCATCATCAAAATGATCTTTACAGATTGAACAGCAATCAGGGTATTTCTTCAAAACCTTATCAATATCTTTTTGCTGAGTAACAGTAACGCTCATATAACAACTCAAATAACTTTTCTTGGCCATAATTTTACATCTATATTTTTCTGAATATCCTTTTATTTAGCATGATGGGCATTATTCGGAATGAGAGCGGACAACTCTCGTTTTTTGTTATGGAAACTGCTAAAATACAAGTACGCCATTGACGTACAAAGAGTCCATGTTATTTATTGAAACCAGCATCTTTACCAAGCAAATTAAAGACCTTGTATCTGATGAGGAATATCGTCAACTTCAGGAAGATCTTTTGGTACAGCCTGATAGAGGTGATCTAATCAAGAATGGCGGTGGTATTCGCAAAGTACGTTGTGCTCAAGGTAACAAAGGAAAAAGTGGTGGCATTCGGGTGATTTATTATTGGGTCACCGAGGATGATCAGATATTTTTCTTAGTGGCTTATCCAAAATCAGTGAAAGATAATTTAACAGATAAGGAAACAGCCATTCTGCGCCAACTCGTGAAGGAGCAATTTCATGGATAACAACTTATTTGATGACTTGGTTGCTTCAATCAAAGAAGCTGGAGCTATCAAACGTAAAGAAGTTAAAGCAAGTCGAGTTACAGAACTCGAACTACCAGATATTAAAGAAGTACGTGAAAAAACAGGCTTGAGCCAAAATGAGTTTGCTGCACGTCTGCATATTAGTCCTCGTACCCTGCAAAATTGGGAACAGGGACGACGCTATCCAACTGGACCAGCAGCTACATTGATTCGAATTTTAGATGCTCATCCAAGTCTTATTTAAAAAATTACTTAAAAAATGGGAGCTTAAGACTCCCATTTTTAGATTCGTATAACGTGTATTATGTTAATTTTAGAAAAACTTTAAAGCATTTAAACGAAATATATGAACTTAATTTCAGCAATTTTATTAAAGGAACATCCTATTAGTGGATGTATTCAAGATGGAAGCGGGAACCCTAAACCGTTTCCAATTCTTGCTATTGATGGGATTCCATTAAATATATGGATAGATAACAATACCAATATCATTGAAGAGACAAATACTCTTGTTCCAGCACAAGGATGGTTATATGACTTTGAAAACAATCTGTCTTTAAGTAATGCCTGGAAACTTCTAAAACCTGAAGTTTCTGAATATGGTGCTGTCTCGACAGTCGTACCAATTTTAATTTGTCCTGATGATTTAGACCTTGTGTGCAACGTAATTATGGTTGAACAAGTTACTACAGAAACAGAGGTCACATGGATCAGATTTGGACGAAGCTGGAATCATATAAACGATCTAGTTACATCAGTAATTTGGGAAAAGCCCTTTGCATCTCCTGTCTTAACATTCAAATTGAGTAATTTTGAAGAAGCATACAATAATTTAAAAAGCTTAGATAAAGTCTGGAATGGGGTTATTTAACATAATGGCTGTTATACGAAATTGAAAAATCCTAGACTCAGATCTAGGGTTTAAATTTAAAAAAACACATAAAAATTAATAATATAGTATCAATATTGTCCCATTGTAATTTGTTTCAATTCTAATGAATTATCAAACTCAAAATGTAAATAATTATCAAATATTTTGTATTTAAGCCAACTGTTACTTTCTCTTTCGGGGGGTCCAAATAAATTAGCTACAGATTGCATCTTACTTTTGTGATTAATACCTGTGATCAGATTTTCTAAAAATGGGTATGGGTAATATTCTTCATTCTCTTTGACGTAGATGAAAATGGTATCTAGTATCTGATGTTCATTAAACCTAAACGTAATACCTCTCTTAAAAAATTGCCAATAGGATAGCTTTTCTCCACCAAAATTAGTCTCTAATGAGTCAAACTCACTTGCAACAAGAATAACTGCTTTCAAAATATCTGAACTTGACTCTTTAGTTCCAAGACAAGATAAAAAAACCTCTACATCACCTGAAAAATTCACTTATGACATACCTAAATCAAAATTTTCTTTATCCTTTGGTTTTATCATATTAAAAATGAAATCTCTGATTCAAAGTTAAAATTTTCAAAAGCTGTATCCATTTAACATAAAATCTCTTATATGAAATTTAGAACTTATCCCTTAAAAAGATCATTAAAAAGCTCTTTATCTTTCTGTCTATTTTCTTCTGTCTTACTTTCCGCACTTAAAAACTGCTCAAAATCAGCCCATTGATGTTTAAAAGATTCATCATTCTTAAATTTATTCAAAACCCAAGCGCCAAGCAAAATTTTCCGTCTAGTTTCATTTTTCCGTTCTTGGGCTTTTGCTTCGCTTAAAAGTTTTTGCTGTTTGAGTTTAAGCTCATTCTGTTTCTGTTTTGCCTGTTCTAAGATCTGCTCTTGTTCTTTTTTTAAATACTCAATTTGCTCTTGCAGGGATAATTTTTTCTGCTGTGCTTTGGTGAGTTTCTTTAAAACTGCATCTTTCTTTTCTTGAATATCTGACATAGTATTAAACCGTGATGATCAATAATCAAACATCATCATAGAGTCAAAAAACAAAGCGAGCAATATCAAACGTAGCGAAGCGAAGTTTTCCCGGAGTGAAACGAAGGGCGCACTTACCCACTTTTATCATTTCATTCAAAAGTGGACGTTGCGACAGGGGAAACCCCTGTACCCCATGACCTCGCTTTAGCATGGTCAGCAACTTTTTCAAAGTTGCAAAAATCAAAACCACGGTATGCAGAAATTTAGGTTTTTAAAGTGGCAATTTTTCATTTGAATGAAAGCAACATCTCACGAAGTGACGGACGTTCAGCCGTTGCTTGTGCTGCTTATCGTGCCTGTGAAAAATTAGAGGATCTGACTTTTGGAAAGACTCAGGACTACACTAAAAAAAAGGGACTTGCATACAAAAATATTTATGCACCAGAACATACCAATACAAAACTTTTAGACCGTCAAACACTTTGGAATACAGTAGAAAAAAAAGAATTCAATGCCAATGGCTCAATGAAAGCGAATGCACGACTCGCCAAAGAATATATCTGTGCTTTACCACATGAATTAACAGATGCAGAACGCATAAAAATCGTTGATGATTTCTGCTCTAACTTTGTCAAAAAACATAATGTGATTGTCGATGCTTGTATTCATGCACCACATGATCATGATGATGAAACCAATAATAAAAATTTCCATGTCCACATCATGTTCACGACCAGAGTCGTGAATGACAAAGGCGAATTAGGCAAAAAACAAAGAATCTTCAACGACCATGGTCCCGAGATCCTGAAGGACAGCCGAGCAACTTTTGCCAATGTTGTAAACACAGTATTGGAAAATGCTGGACTAGATGAACGCATCGACCACCGGAGTTACAAGGATCAGGGCTTAGACTTTCTTGAACCCACCCATCATGAAGGGCATGAAGCTACAGCACTTCGCAGACAATATGACGAGGAACAAAAAAGACCGCTTGAAGAACGTAACACTGAAATTGTGCTACCAAGAATTGCACTTGAAAATGATGCAATCAAAGCCAAAAATTTAGATGCTGCACGAGAATACCAACAGATCATCAAGGGCCTTGATCAAGAAATTATTGTTCCAAGTCGATTAGAAGATCAGATTACCCAGCTGGAAAACGAACTTCAGTTAACCGAAGCAGAAGAAAAAGAGCTTTTAGCAGAATTAGTAAATCTCAACCTAGAAGAAGAACGCCTGCAAGAACAACAGGTTCAACAGATCGACAACGCATATGATGACTTCATCCGGTGCCAAGATATTTATGCAGAATTTGCCAATCAGTTTTACACCATTCAAAGCAATGCTGCTGATAATCAAAAGCAGATTGAATCAAATCTCACCAAGACAAAACGATGGTTAGCAGAAAACAAAAGCGATTTTTACCTACATACCAATAATTTGTTTTATGACTCTTATCATCATACTTACAGAGATATAAAAAAACCTGATTTTTATGCGACTGAAAAATCAGTAGAACAGGCAAAAAATGAGAACTGGAGAGAATACGCAACCGAGGTCGAACAACTTGCTAAAGAATACGATATTGAGAATGTCGTCCAACGCTTAGGTCAATGCTCAGAGATACTGGAAAATAATGGGATTGAACGACCAACGATAAAACCCACGTTTTGGCAGAAGCTAAAACGAGAGTACGTTCATTCATTCGATACCCTACATGATTTTAATGATGATATGAGTCCCCTCCTTAAAGCAAAACGGGCAGATGATCTCAAAATTGAACAAGAAAGAATGCAGCAAGTAAGCCAAGCGGAAGTAGATCGCCAACGAAGAATTGAAAATGATCGCAGAGAAAGTGAATTTAGAGAGCAATTACGTAAAGAACGAGAGCAAAAAGAACAACGCTATGAACAAGAAAGACACGAACGAGAACATTTGGCATTTTTAAAACGCCAAGAATTGGAAAAACAGCAGAAAAACGAGCCTAAAAAACCAGAAAATGAAAATAACAACGATTACCGACCTTGGTGAATGCTGTTTAAACGCAAAAAAATAGGGTTTTTAGCGATGTTTTGTTAAACCACAGTAGATTTATAGTTGAGTTAAGAAAAAACTCTTAAATCGCAAATGAGAGCATTTAGCGAGTGTCTACGAGCGAACTACAGGGATCTAAATTTTTTCACCTGTTTTTCCCTGATTACAGGCTCCCCTGTGTATCAAGAACTCAGAATCAGAGCATCCCGAATGGGTGCGAACTGATTACGGTGGCTTTATGTCGAGCGAAGCGAGTGAAAAAGTTCTATGAGCGAAGCGAATTCCTAGTTGCTTTTCTTTTTTAAAAAGTCACGAAATTTTAAGCCAAAAATTGCCCCTACGAACTGAGCGAAAGCGAAGTTCAATAGAGTTTGAGCGTAGCGAAAACATAGGGCAATTTTTTCTTTCCTGGGCTTTTAATTATTTTAAAGTTTTTAAATGCTTTTAGGTAAGCTGAAAGCCCTGTAAATAAAGGCTTCTAGACTTCATATGACACCGTTTACCTTGCAATATGACACCGTTTACCTTGCAATATGACACCGTTTACCTTGCAATATGACACCGCTTACCTTGCTTATAGCACTAAAATTAATTAAGGTGTCATAGCATAATAAATAATACTGGTGCTTCATGAGA
>NZ_VPBM01000037.1:0-8296 GCF_013418745.1 Acinetobacter sp. YH12126
CGTATAACGTGTATTATGTTAATTTTAGTAGAACTAATAAATCTATATATTTGAAAATGTCATTTTACTCAATTAAATACTCTTCAGATATTTCACACTGTTCAACAAAAAAATGATCATGTGAAACTAAAATTACAGCGCCCTGATATTGGCTAATAGCCTGCGATAGAAGCTCTCTAGACTCAATATCTAAATGATTTTCTGGTTCATCAAGCAATAATAAATCAATACCATCAGGATAGTGACTCATTGCTAATAATGCGACTTTCAATTTTTCACCACCACTCAGTTCTGATAGTTTTAATAAAGCTTTTTCACGACGAATACGTAACTGACCTAACAAATTTCTCCACTCAACTTCAGTAAGATTGGAGTTATAAAGTGCAAGGTTTTCGATTACGGATAAATCATTATTTAATAAACTAAAGTTTTGATCTAAATACAAACATGTTCCACTAAAGAAAATATCATCACGTTGATGGGTAGAAATCAATTTCAATAAGGTTGATTTACCAATTCCATTAGCACCTTTAAGATGGATTTTTTCGCCAGCTTTCAATGCAAAATTAATTTTATTTGTTGCTGTATGGGGTAGCTTTAAATCATGAATTCTTAAAATCTCTCCTTGCTTCGTACTCTGTAAGTGGAATTCAAACTTCTGAGCTTTGATTTTTTCTACAATGGTCTGCCTATTAATCAGACTATTTTTCAAATCATCAGTTTGTCGAGTTTGTTGGGCACGTAGCTTACCTAAGCTTTGTCCAGCATTTTCCTTTTTGAAATCTAGAAAAATCTTTGCTTGAGAATTAGAATCACGAAGTTCATTGCCTTTAGATTGACGTTTATTCGCTTTCATTAAGCTATCATGTTGCCGTTGTTTTAACTGCTTTAATTCTTTTTTCTCATTATTAATAGACTGAGTTAATGCATCCATGTGTAGCTGATGCTGTTGAATGTAATGCTCATAATTACCTTTGTAGTGTTGTAAGCCTAATTCAGTTAAAGCATAAATATGTTGGACTTGATTGAGTAATTGGCGATCATGACTAATCAGGCATACACCACTAGGGTGTGCCAAAATACTCTCAATTAACCATTGTCTAGATGTTGAGTCTAAATGGTTGCTTGGTTCATCTAAAAGTAGATAGTGATCCTTTTTTAAAAACAAACGACATAAAGCCAGCTTTGTTTTTTGTCCTTCACTCAGTTTTTCTGTTGGAAAGTTCAAATCCGTAGGTAAGTCAGCATTTTCAAGTATATTTTGCCATTTTTGTGGTAAATCCCAGGTATTTTCAACTAACTCATAATCATCAAAACTAGCTGTATTGTTCTCTATACGCCGAAAAGCATGATGTAAATGATCTACCTCTAATGCTTGTGCAATATTTTCAGCATTAAGGCGTTCTAATTGTGCCAAATAATCATGTTGGATATTCCATGAAACTTGACCACTATAATGAATATCTAAAGCTTGGCTTTGATCTAATATTCTGAACAATAGGGATTTACCTAAACCATTACGTCCAATTAATGCAGAAACCTGTCCTGATAAAAGCGTAATGTTTAGCTGATCAAACATTTTCTGTGTAGAAAATTCTAAATTTAAGTTTGAAGCAATACATGCATGTTGCATAAAAAATTCCTCATGTAGAGGATATGCAAAATAGTGAAGATTAACTTATAAAAAACAATATATTATTTAGGATATAAAGTAGAGACCAAGAATATATAGCCACAAGTAGAATCTATTTTGCACATCAAAAGTTTAAAAATAATGATGAGAAAATGACTTACTTCATTGGCGTTACTCTTGGGAGGATGATTTGAATAAGGTTATTTTATAATGATAAGACAATCTGTCAAGCTTGTACTAAAGCTTCTAAAAGTTATTTAACATAATGGCGATTATACGAAATTTAGCGATTAGAAACCATTTATTACATCAAAAGTAATGAAAATGTAAAGATAATGCCTTATATTGTCTTTACATTATTGGTTTTTAGAGGAATTAACCATGTCCGCAGTCAATTTTAATATGCGTTTAGAAGAAGACTTGAGGGATAATGCAAATCATATTTTTGAAGAATATGGTTTAACAATGCCACAAGCATTTAAACTTTTTTTAAATCAGGTGGTGAAAACAAGAACTGTTCCATTAGCTTTTGACTATGCGAAAGAACCAACTCTGACCCCAACAGCAGTAGCAAAGTTGCTTCAATCTCTTAAAGAGATTGAAAATGGGGAGTACACCGAGTACGAAACAGTAGAAGAAGCAATCAAAGCCATGTCGGATGAAGCTCATGGCTAAACGAAAGATCATCGTAACCAACTCATTTAAACGAAATATTAAAAGACGTTACTTAGATTTAGTTACGGCTGAATGGGCTGAGGTACTGGACTGTTTAGTTGCTAATAGTCCATTGCCTGAAAAATACCTAGATCACCCATTAAAAGGTGGTGCTGAGTTTAAGAATTGTCGAGATTGTCACGTTAAACCTGATTTAGTCTTGATTTACAGGCTCGTAGGGGATGACATTTTAGAGTTACACCAGTTAGATAGCCATTCAGAGATTTTTGGCTAATTTTAGCTCGATGCTTTGAAATATGGCTTTAGCCATGTTTCAAAGCATCGAGCTACTTTACGCTAGTTGCACGATAAGAAAGTTTGAAAAGAAGCTAAGCATTGCATGGCCTTCAAAGAGTTCAATATGAGAATAAAAAATTTAGCTCAAATTTTTATAATTATTACATTGCTTACTGGTTGTATAGCGAAGTCCCAACCCGTATCTAACTCCATAGAGTCAGTAAAACCTATCATTTTTATTAAACATGCTAATTCTGGTTCAAGAGTAACCATTACTGGTGGGAAATTGCATGTAGATCCTTATGGTTGTATTCGGCTTGGTAGTGATACCGGTTCATTTATTATTTGGGCTAATAATCATGAGTTAGAATATACAAAGGACGGTAGGATTAGCATCACCAATAAATTTAATAATCATAAAGTTTTTATAGGTAATGAAATTATCCTTAGTGGAGGGCCGTCATCAGTAATACCAAAATCTGTTACTCGCTTTATTCCTGAAGTTTGTTCTACCTACGGCTATTGGATTGCTTCTCCCCTTTAAAAGTTATGTAAATGAGCCAGTCCCCATTTCCATCATAATTTCAACATAAAAACTCATATACAAATTTAGGTATTATTAGCTGATAAACCCTTTTTTTGATCTTTTTATATAAATCTTTCACGATATAGTAGAATACTATTAGATGACTAAATAAGATAAGCAAGCCTACCTGTATATACAAAAAACCTTCGGTTTTTCGATATTCAGGGACTTGTTAGGGGAATCCCCTAAGACCCCAAGCCCATCACAGATGGGCAAGTCAATTTCATTGACTTGAAAGCAAAAGCCTGTGAATAGGATGAGGATATGCGAAGTAAAAATAAAATTTTCAGACTCACCGAGCTACAGCTAGAGCAACTGGAGAAGCATCTCGAAAAAGAGGGAACGACTTTTACAGACTTCATCCACTCTCTGATTCAGCGTGAAGTTATGCAAGATGCAGTCACGGTTAAACGGCCCACGGAAGAAGAACTAAAACCAAGAACCAAAATCAAAACAGTGATTGAAGTGGTCAAACGCTATCAAAAAGCTGACCCGAATGTACTGCTAGAACTATCCAAGATCGGCAACAACTTAAATCAGATTGCCCGAGCCTTAAACATCATTAAAAATGCTGATTCGCAAGAGCAACGCAAGTTAGATATTTACAGCCTCTTTTCAGTTTTAAAAGGCATTCAAACCGAGTTAGAACACGTATTCCCTGCACTTCCTAAAATCAGCAGACAAAGCCCTGAACGGCTTAAAAAGCAGTTGTCTTCGATACAACTGGCGGAGGTGGACGAGAGTGCATATTAAATTTTTAGACCATGGCAAAGGATCTGCTGCACATGCTTCAGCTTATGTTTTAGATAAGCTCGATCATCAAGGTAATATTCGAGCTGGCGTTGAAGTTTTAAGAGGTGATGCAACTACCTTTAATGCAGTTTGTGATGCCAGTCCTCACTTGTGGAAGTACACCAGTGGCGTGATTGCATGGTCAAAAGAAGATGATCCAACTAATGAGCAGATCCAAGAAGTTTTAAACGATTTTGAAAAACATGCATTCTCGGGACTAGATCCCTCGCAGTATCACCTTTTTGCAGTGCTACACACTGACGATGACGGCTCAAAGCACATCCACGTTCTAGCACCACGCCTTGATATACAAAGCGGAAAATCACTGAATATTGCGCCCCCTGGTCATGAAAAGCACTTTGACTCGTTGCGGGACTACTTCAACACCAAATATCAATGGTCACGTCCTGATGACTTGCTCTTGACACAGACCACACAAGAGCCGAATCACATTGCCAAGCTCAATGCCCAAGCAAAAAAAATTCTTACAAGCCAAGACTTTGAGACCCTCACAAAAAAGCAGTTTTGCAACACCGTTGATAACTACGTCCAAACACTTTTAAAGACCCAAACAGTAAAAAATAGAGCAGACATTGTTAGCTGTATCGAGCAACTCGAAGGCGTGGCATCAGTCAGAGCACAGCAAACCGTAACTGTCACTCTCAATAATGGCAAAAAACATAGACTTTCAGGCGATTTTTATCATGAACAATTCGAAATTGGACTTTATTCAGAGCGTCTCAGAGCAGAAGCAGAAAGCCGACCAACTGCAAACGAGCTTGCACAGGCTATCCGAGACGCTCAAAGCATTCGAGATGACTATCGAGCAAAGCGAGGAGCCTATCACTCAAAACAGCATGCTTTTACAGCAAGTCCAGCAGACAACAATAGCCCTCAAATCGCGTCTAAGCTCGATATTGAACGAAATAGGCAATCTATCCCCCCAAGCCATAAAAGAGACGACAGCGAGCTACAAGGCGCAAATAGACGGATTGTCGGCTCAGCTAGCGAGTATAGATATTGCGGAAATATCAAAAGTGAAATCGAGCATAGATTCGTTTTCAGTCTCACTTCAAGACCTCCAAGCAACCATAAACCGCCAGTTACTAAGCATCAAGATCGACCAACCCAGTCTAGAGAAGTCTATTCAAACCCAAGTCGGACAAGTCATAGCGAGCCAAAGCAATCAAATCAACAGTCAGTTTCAGAGCCTTTTGACGGAAAAATTGAACAGTCAGAGAGCATTTCACGGACTACTGGGGATAGCGATATTTGCAGTGTTGATGCTTTTAATCAGTTTTTATTTCGCCTTTCAAGCACGAACCAACCTAAAAACAATCGAAGCTCAAAAGCAAATGATTCAGCAGAATGCACAAGCAATCACCAATCAAGTCAACTATTTGAACAGCCTACGGAGATAAGACATGCAGACCGAAATCGACCATTTTTTGACAGAGCAAAACAACTTATTGATGCAACAAAACAGCTTGTTAGCGGAGCAAAACAAGGTTTTGATTCAACAAGTCGATTCATTAAAGACTATCTTGACCGGCTACAGCGAAGTAGAGCAGGAATTACAGGACAAAATCAGCATTTTACAGTCGGAGAAACAGGCACAACAAGCCTTAATCTCAGCACTCAAAGGCGAATTATCCAAAATCGAGCAGGGCAGTTTTTCACAGGATTTACAGCTGAACTTTCAACGCAACTTAATGAGCCAATTACAGACACAATTAACACAAGCCTTAAGCGATCTGAATTTAAGCAATATTGTGAACAGTATGGTGAGTACAGAACTCAGACCTATCCGACAGAAAATTACAGCTCAACAGTCAGATCTAGAACAAGCTCTCTTGAAGCTCTCACAACTCAAAGTATCAATCAGTATAGACGAAGACTTGAGGACTCAGGACAAGCGACTACAGCAGTTAGAAACAATGCTTGGCAGCTTAATATCATTGATCAAAAATTTGAACAACTCACAGAATTAGTCAAGGATCTTAGGATAAAACCTCAACTAGCATCGGAGTTCAGGCTGAGATATGACGGATACTACCCTGATTATAATATCCGCCATGAGAGACTTTCTAAAAAACAAGATGAGCTATACAGAAACAAAAGCCAGTTAGGCATTATCGACTGTATCGCTGAAAAGGCAGACAACTTGAAGCAGTATACGTCTCGTGCATCGAATAGCCTTAGTAGTTACGACTATGAAAAAATTGAAAAGATCATTAAAAATGATGAGACCATGCTCAAATATTTAAACTGTGAAATTATTTTAGAGCCACAAAATGATCGTTTTAAATCTCAAAAACAGGCATATCAAAACTGTTTAGATAGCTTTGAGGGCATAAAAAACTTAATTGCAGAGAAAAAAGCCCCTATCGCTGAAAAACATTTTTCACAGCCAAGCCCCGAACCTGAAAAGAAACCACAACAGAGCCGTGATTTCGATTTTGACTTTTAATCGAATTCAGCAAAAACAGTAATCAGAGTGAGAATGAACGATAAATGGTTTATTCGCTCACACTCCGTTCGCTTTGTTTTTCCTTTGGGAAGCAAACAGCTTTAAACCGAACGAGTGTCTACGAGTGATTGAGCATCATAAAAATTTCAGAAATACTTCTTCTCTGATTACAAACTCCCTTTCGATTTTAAACGGTAAGTACAGAGCATCCCGAATGGGTGCGAACTTTGGAGCTTTTGCTTTTAAAAAAGTATGAGCGAAGCGAATACACTATCAATGTTTTTGCTTTTGATTTTGCTCTTGAAACGACACGAGCGAAGCGAGTGCCATAGCCTTTGATTTTGCCTTTAAATCCTTTTTATTCTTTTAAAAAGCTTTTAAATACTTTTAGGCACCCTTCTAGACCATACAGAGTAAGGCTTTCAGACTTTAAAAAACTACAAATGCCGGACATTAAACTACAAATACCGGACTAAACGGACTTAAAAAACTACTTTTATCGGACTTAAAAACTACAAATGCCGGACATTAAGCTACAAAGATGTATTTGTAGTTTAATGTTAAAAAACTACAAAAATCGTAGTCAAAAATCGATCAATGCTATATTATTTTCTACAAATTCTTCTTTGTAGATTTATAGTGATGCAAGATAATAAGAAAACATATCCATCCAATTGGGTAGTAATGCAAAATAATATTCAAGAGTGCTTTAAAAGCATGAATATTGATGAAAAGCGTCTGCTAATACTTGCTAGTCCAATTGCAAGAACAACTCATGCAAAAGAAAAAGATACAATCATGATCACGGCTGAACAGTTTGCAAAAGAGTGTGGTATCAAAACGCATTCAGCATACACACAGCTAGAAATAGCCAGTAGAAATCTAATTAAACGTAGTTTTTCTTATACCAATGAAAGAGGGAAACGAGTTCTATCTAACTGGGTCATTGATTGCACTTATGAAGAAGGTGGTATTGCAATTCGTTTCCCTGAAATCGTTTTATTGATGTTGACAGAATTTGATAAATTGAACCCATATACAAAATATAAGAAGGATATTGTTCTAACTCTTAAGAAAGACTACTCATTCGACATATACCATTTAGCTAAGAAACACCAAGCAATGGGTAGTTTTCAAATTAGTCTTGATGAACTATTCAAGCAACTCGGATTGCCTGAATCATATAGACGTATTGGCAATCTAAAAGATCGTGTCATACATCCATCAATAGATGAAATCACAGCTAATACTGATATTGATCTAAATTATGAGAATGTTAAACAAGGGCGGTCTGTGGTTGGTTTTAAGTTTATTGTGAAAGAGAAGCCTAAGCCAAAACTTATAGCACCTAAAATGGACATAAACACAGTAGATCTGTTCTGCAATATGTCAGATGCTCAAATTAATAAATACAGCACCATTCTATCTAAATTTTCTGAACTTTCAGACCTCAGTAATTTTCCTGACTATCCTACTTTTGCCCTTTGGATTGGTGGCATCTTACGAGATCCAAAAAGTGTCAGAGAAGAAACTGCTAAACGGATTTTTAAAAGTTTACATCAAAATACTGATTTCAAACCCTTATAGATTATTCACTGGAGCTAATCAAAAGTGTGGAACAATGATCAAATATTAGGCGTGGAACATGAATAATCATGAAAAATCCGTTCCAGTGCGCTGTCTACTGGAACGGCTTTAGTTAAGATATTGATGCTTATAGGAAAATTTCAAGCATTTCGTATAACGTGTATTATGTTAATTTTAGTAGAACTAATAAATCTATATATTTGAAAATGTCATTTTACTCAATTAAATACTCTTCAGATATTTCACACTGTTCAACAAAAAAATGATCATGTGAAAC
>NZ_VPBM01000038.1:0-7454 GCF_013418745.1 Acinetobacter sp. YH12126
AAGTATTTGGATTGTCACTGCTTGCTCCAAAGTTAACATGTTGAGCAGTCCAAAATGACCGCTATATTAACCAAGGGGGTCAGTTTTTAAATGCCATTAGGGGGTCATTTTTACACTGCCGCTAACACCATAACACCTTGTATACCTAGCTTCTGCATCAATCGAGCAACTGTACAACGTGCGATAACATAACCTTCACGTTTCAATTGTTGCCAGACCTTAAGCACACCATATCGGCCTGAACTTTCTTTCCAAATTCGTTTAATTTGTTCAGCATGATGCTACATCATGTAGATCTCGTTTCGCTCGATGTTCTGGATTGTCAGCGAGATCTAAAGTTCGTTAATAGGTTGAAGCTGAGATCGGTAAAATCCTACAAATCGCATCAACACCGTATAACACTTTATTATTATGGATGAAATCCATTATTATTTGTGTGGGCGGTCGAGCTCCGCCTGGACGAAAGCACGCTTTAATTCTTTAATTTCACGTTCCATTTGCTTCATTTTTTCTTGATCAGATATCTGTTGTACTTTAATAGGATTTTGCTGATCTAAATGCTTTTGATGCCAGGCACGAAGTGTTTCAGGAGTACAACCAATCTAACGGATGGCTCTAGTCCTCCTATTTTTCAAGTCAATTTCTTATCCGCGATTCGGGTTATATAGAAACTTTTTAGATGAATATTCAATCTTCTAATATTTTATTAGCAATTTTCAAATGTGATTCTGCACCTTTTAGATAAACTTACTCGTGTATATGAATTTTATCGTATAAAAATGGGAGCAAAGCTCCCATTTGACTTCTAGCTACTTTTCTAAATTTTAGCTAAATAAAATTTTTCTCTTTAGCACCTTCTGAATCTAAATAGTTCTCTAAAGAATCATCGAGAGCTTCTAACCAAGGCGTATGATGTGGTCTTGCCATTTTTCCAGTCATAACTGAACGATACGTTTTATCTCTAAATTCCATAATATTTTCTTTCTTGTGCTTTTTCCACTGCATGAAAATATTATGCACCCCATCAACGTCAAAATTAGGGTAATCTGTTTCACTAATTAAATATTTCACATATTCACCTTGGAAACGTGCTTTCTTTTCATCTGTACTTAGAGCTTTCTCTTCTAAATGCTTCTTCTCAGTATGATGTTGCATTTCCATGATATTTGGCAAAGAAATTTTACCTAATATGATATCTCTAACATACCAAGCTTGGGCATCAAACATATTGAAGGTATACCATTGATCTTGCATACCTAGATAAAATAAACGGGGATTTTTTTCCCATACCACACCTTGGTAAAGATCTAGTGGATATAAACAATTGTGTGTTCTTAAACGCAATTTATCTTCGATAAATGGGAAATGATGAAGATAACCAGTACACAAAATAATCGCATCAACTTTTGCCGAAGTACCATCTCCAAAATAAGCTTTACGTTCATCTACACGTATTAGCTGTTTTTTCTCAGACCAATTTTTCGGCCATCTAAAATCCATCGGTTTGTTACGATAACAACTATAGATTTGCTTCGCGCCATATTTGTAGCATTGTGAACCGATGTCTTCAGCCGAATAGCTACTGCCCACAAGCAGTACCGTTTTATCTGCAAATTCACGGGCATCACGAAAATCATGGGCATGTAAAATACGACCATGAAAACGATCAAAGCCTTTATATACGGGTACTTTTGGTGTCGAAAAGTGCCCTGAGGCTACAATCACATAGTCAAACTCTTCCACATAGTGTCTTTGGTTCTTGTAATCTTCTACTTCAACAGTAAATTTCTTTTTATGTTCATCGTAGCAGACATGCTGCACCGCGGTATTGAATCTGACCAAATGTTTGATCTTGGCTTTTTCCGCACGACCCTTAATATAATCCCACAACACTTCTCTTGGTGGGTAAGAGGCGATGGGCTTTTTAAAATGTTCGTCAAACGTATAATCCGCAAACTCTAATGCTTCTTTTGGCCCATTAGACCACAAGTAACGGTACATACTACTATGAACGGGCTCTCCATTTTCATCTACACCTGTACGCCAAGTATAGTTCCATTGCCCCCCCCAATCACTTTGTTTTTCAAAACATATAATTTCTGGAATTTCTAGACCTTTGGCCTTTGCTGATTGGAATGCTCTTAATTGTGCCATGCCACTAGGACCTGAACCAATAATTGCTATTCTAGTCATCGCTATCTCCATTAGTTTTAATAGCTTCGCCTATCTCCAATTTTGATTTTATTTAGGATCGTAAGAATAGTTTATGTACAAACCTAAATTTATAGATTAAGGATAATCCACTCAAAATAGGATGCGAAGTAAAAAAAAATATTGTAGGCTACATTTATATTGGATATATAACATACAGAAAAGAATAAAAACTATATCATAAAAACTCATATAAAAATATAATATAAATAATAATATTAAATATAACAATTTAACTTCTAAATTTTTTTAATTTAATTTTGAATAACCTGAAGATCAGAGTAAAAAATCCTTACAATATAAAGCTTTAATGCAGAAGATTTTCAAACAACGTTTCATAGCCTAGAATTTTAATCGTATATTTAACATAAAATCTCTTATGCGAAGTCTCTTTTGTAATTCCAAAATAGAAATGTCCGGTTTCTCCAAAGTAAAAATGTCCGCTTTGAGAATATGCACTTCTGCAATTTCCTTAGCGGACGGTTTGATATGTTGGTGTCTATGTCGGATAAAGAACTTAAACGATTGTCGGTCTTGCAGGAAATCTGCGATCAACGCATAACTCAATCCCATGCTGCTCAGCTACTTCATATTTCAGAACGTCAGATCAGACGCTTACTGCAGAAATACAAAGCCCAAGGTCCAGTTGCATTAGCCCATGCTGGTCGTGGCCAAATCAGCAATTCCAAACTTCCTGAAGAACTCAGACTCAAATGCCTCAATATTGTTTCTGACCAACTCCATGGTTTCGGGCCCACTTTAGCGCATGAAAAGCTCACCACCGTACATGGACTCGACCTTTCAGTAGAAACCCTGCGTTCCTGGATGATTGCAGCTGACTTATGGATTCCTCGATCCAAGCGCCTGAAACGCCCGTATCAGCCTCGTTACAACCGGGATTGCTTTGGTGAACTGATCCAAATTGATGGCTCACACCATGACTGGTTTGAAGAACGCGCTGCTAAATGCTGTCTACTGGTGTTCATTGATGATGCCACAGGCAAATTACAGCATTTACGCTTCTGTGAGTCAGAATCAACTTTTGACTATATGATTTCAACACGTTTATATGTCGAACAGCACGGTAAGCCTTTAGCGTTTTACAGCGACAAACATTCAGTCTTTAGAGTGAATCAAAGCAGCAAGAAAGACACCGAGATTACCCAGTTTGGACGTGTACTCAGCACCCTGAATATCGATATCATCTTCGCCAATTCACCACAGGCCAAAGGCCGTGTGGAACGTGCCAACAGAACCCTTCAGGACCGTCTGATCAAGGAGATGCGCCTGGAAGGCATCTACTCGATTGAGCAAGCGAATGCCTGGCTACCCTGCTTCACTGAGCAGTTCAATCAGAAGTTCGCCAAGATGGCTTTTAATCCTAAGGATCTACATCGGCCTATCACTGAAATAGCCGAAGAATTAGATGATATTTTTACTTGGCGTGAACCCCGCAGAGTCACGAATATCCTGACGATTACTTATGATAAATGCGTATATCTCCTAGAAAACACCGAAGAAAATCAAAGGTTGATCGGTAAGTATCTTGAGTTCATGGAATACCCGGATGGTACTGTAGCCCTCATGCATGATGGCCGAAAGATCAATTACAGCCTATTCGATAAATTAAGTCAGCTGAATCAGCGAGAGATTGTTGAGAATAAACGGTTGGGTGCTGTTCTGAATCATATCCAACAACAGCATGAAGAACTGGAACAACAAAACAAACGCAATCGTTCTCAAAAGATGCCAAGTAGACGTGCACAGAAAACAGCGATTCAACAACGAAATCTGAATCCTGTGCTTGACTTGGAAATGTCCATATAGGACATTTCTATTTGGTTATTAGGTAGGACATTTCTACTTGGGAATAACAGTTGTTATTCGTATAAGAGATTTTATGTTAAATATTAAACAGACTAAATAATCAGAGAAAAATAATGGGAATCGAATATTTTATTATTGGAATGAGTAGTAAAGGTGCAGCCACTAAAGAAGAAGTCTTAGAAATTTTTAGCCCTTATTGTATTGAAAAAGAAGAAAATTATTACTTATTAGATTATGGTGATGAGGTCCATAAGGAACATATAGTTCATAATCAATGCCACTTTTATATTGATTTTTATGAAGATAATTTAGCTGTAAAAGATGTAACGATTATTAAGCCATGTGGAGATTTAAAAATGGAACAATCTGTTTTTCAGCTAATACATTTATTTCCTATGATTGTTACTTATCCAGTGGATCCACTCCAAGTCATTACAGCAAATCAAAAATGTATTGAAATTATTAAAGAAGAACATCCTGATTTATTACCTGATTTAACAATAGTGTCATCATTTGAAGAGTACTACGAGGTGATATAGTACTAATAATTTAGCGGGCTAAATTTTGATCCCTTAAGCTCGCATTTTCACTATAATTTTTGAAAATTTCGCATAACGTGTATTATGTCAATTTTAGAGAAACTTAATTTATTCTTAATGCGACAAAATGAATTTAACTTGTACTTTCAGAAAAAAATTCAATAATTACAACCCCAATTACAATAAAACCGATCCCAATATGTGCTGCGAAATCTAATTTCTGCCCCAAGAAGAAATGTGCAACTAAGACACAACCAATTGTGCCAACACCGCCCCAAAGTGCATACACCATTCCTGTTGGTAAATGTTTCAAAGCCAGTCCCGCAAAGACAAATGTAATGGCGTAACATAATAAACTCAGCACAGTTGCCTTTTTATTATTAAAACCATCAGCTTGTGTTAAAAAAAACATCATTAAAATATCAATAACGATGATACAAGCTAGGTATAAATACCCAACATTAGATAAGAACGAAATATTCATAGAAATCATAAAAATATATTTTGTATTACTGTACTTTATCTTAGTAGGTAAATAAGATAGTAAAATCTAAAATTTAGATGATTTTTACACCAAACTATATGGAATAAATAGGTTTTTTTAATCATGCGGACTAAAAAACTGTCGTTAGTAGTCGTACCACTTTTACTTACGGCATGTAGTCAAAGTAATGTTTTGCAGCAAGACGTTTATAACAACCAATATGATTGCCGACAGGATTGGCGATATGAATTATGTGAGCCTGATTCAACAGGTTCTAGTGGTTATGTTTCCGCTTTTGTTGGTCCACAATATTATAAAAAAAATCGTAAAGTTCGTTATTTAGGAAAAGTCGTCAAAGCAACGGGTAAACGCCATAACGGTAACCCCCTTATTTCCACTCAACTCAACTCTGCATCCAAATCCACACCGATACGTGGCGGATTTGGAAGTAGTAGCGGTTCGTCAGGAGGTTAAACAATGAAACGTGTTTTATTACCTGAACGTGAAAATTGGGAACAGATGCATACTCAAATTGGATTTGATTACTATAATCTTCACTCTAGGGATGGATCAATTTATTGGTCTGAGGGTGTTGCTTATGAGTTTACGTTAAAACAAATTGAACAACTTGAAGATGCATCAAATGAATTACATCAAATGTGCTTAAGCATTGCTGATGACATGATTCAACGTGGTAATTACCCTACCTATTTTCAAATTCCAGAACAAGCAATTCCACATATTGAACATTCATGGCGTATTAAAGCCCCTATGCTCTATGGACGCTTTGATTTCGCTTATGATGGCGAAAACATAAAAATGCTGGAATACAATGCGGATACACCTACTGGCTTACTTGAAGCCTCTGTTGCGCAATGGCATTGGGTCGAACAAGTAAATGGCATTCCTAATCGTGACCAATTTAATAGTATCCATGAAGATCTAATTGATCGTTGGGGGCAATTATTCCCTAAAAACACCAAAATCCATTTTGCTGCATGTCAAAGTGCGGGGCGTGAAGATTGGGGGAATTTAGAATACCTTATGGATACTGCTTTCCAAGCAGGGATGAATGTAAGTGAGCTATCCATGAATAATATAGGTTGGAATAGTGAGCAATTTGTTGATTTAAAAAATAAACCAATTGAAAATCTTTTTAAACTTTATCCGTGGGAATATCTCTGGGAAGAAAACTTCTCAAACTTAATATCCAATTCAACACAATGGATCGAACCATGTTGGAAAATGCTTTTATCCAACAAAGCTATTTTAGTTGAATTATGGAAACGCTTTCCAAATCACCCATTATTAGTTGAAACCCATAGTTACGATCCTACACAGCATTATCAAGGAAAGTGGGCAAGAAAGCCTATCCTAGCCCGTGAGGGAGCAAACATTCACATTATGCAGAACAATGTTGATTGCGGTGCTGCATCTGGTAGTTTTTATTTTGATGATTATGATAAAAATGGCTATGTCATGCAGAAATGGGTTAAAACCCCTCTACATGACGGTATGCTTCCAACATTAGGACTTTGGATGGTAGGTGATAAATGTGCAGGGATGTCTTTACGAGAAGATGTATTTGATATTATAGGAAATGATGCTCATTTTGCTTCACATTATTTTATTGAATAACTTACTTTAGGATACCTTTTGATTCTAATAAAAGAGCCGTCAAAAGACGGCTCTTTTTAAATACTATGTGCTGCTACTCGTTTCATATAAAAAACTAAGCGAGTAAAAAATAAAATCTGTAAAAAAATTGTGAATATTGAAATACACCACTCAAACCAAAAATCAAAAGCTGTTCCCTCAAGCTCTAAACCAAAATATAAGCCTAGAAGGATGAATCCAAAAATAAGCCCAGCAACTGTTGTTTGCACTAGAATTGGAAATGATAAAGCTGTAATTCTACCTAGAAAATGCTCTCCACCATCTCCACCATTTGCTTTATATGCAAATTGAATCCCTAGAAACATAATAAAAATCGTCAATATTCCTTCGAAACCAATCACTTGAATATCAGTATATGGGGAATACATCCCGTAATAATAAACAATAGTAATAAGCAAAGCAGTCATTAAATAGTAATTCTTATAGTGTTTCTTCTCTAAAGTATTTGCTGATAATTCATGTGCTAAAGCTTGTGTATTCCAAAAATACATTATTTTTGTCTCTTATTTCACTAAGTTGAACACATTATCAAGTCAATTAAAAAAGTAAAGTAATATATGCTTTTCCATTTATAGTCGTTTTACAACATATTTAACATAAAATCTCTTATACGAAACTCTCACATATTTAGTACTAGAAAACGCAGTGCTGTCTGAATAAAAAATAAAAAGGAAGATATCTCTCCCAAGATATATTCCTTCAAGTTGAATCTTTAG
>NZ_VPBM01000039.1:0-6660 GCF_013418745.1 Acinetobacter sp. YH12126
GGACTTCGCGAAACGGGTTGTCACGATCATTACAAGCGCGACAGTGGCGAAGGCAAAGCTGAATCCGATCTCGGAATATTCCGCTTGGCCTATGAGCACACGGGGAGCCGTCGAGAAGAAGACGAAGAAGGTGCCCATACCGGCGCTAAAGCCGACAGTGTAAACCCAAAAAGCCGGACTCGCGAAGATCGGCAAGACAGATCGGCGCGTCTTGACTTGATCCAGAGGGCGGGTTTCGTGCCACCTGAAACCCGCATTTAGGAGTGCGAGCATCGCCAGTATAGCCAAAGTAATGAATATCGCCTGCCATCCCAAGAACTCGCCGATCAATGCTCCGGCGATAGGGCCGAGCGCAGGCACGAACGCCAGCATCGAACTGAAAAGGCCGTAGATGACGACACCCTCAGGACGGTTGGCATAAACGTCGCGAACCGTCGCGAACGTCGCCACCAGCATGGCCGACGCGCCCACTGCTTGAAGTAGACGGAAAGCGACAAAGGCCGGTGCAGTTGAAGACCAAGCTGCTCCCAGAGACGCAATGACGAAAGCCGTTGCGCCCGCAAGTAGAATTGGCCGTCGCCCGATTCTGTCTGAGAGCGGACCAAAAATCACCTGGCCCACGCCGAGCATCACCATATAGAGGCTCAACGTGAGTTGGATCATAGCGGGCGTCGTGTTCAGGATGCCGGGCATCGCTGGAACGACAGGGAGATAAATATCCATCGCCAGTGAAGCGAGGATGTCGAAAGGAGCCATCAGCAGCAGTGCTGCCGGCAGCGTATAGGCCCACGCGGGGCGTGTGGTGGTCATGACGAATCAACCCTCGATTAAGGAATACCGGGCGACGTCTGCTCGTCAGCAATCAGATGAGACTAGCCTTACAGAGCGCCGCAACAACAATACTGGTTGTTGCGGCTTACTTGTCTGCTGACTTGGAATTTCCCATCTGATTACTCCACGCTTACGAATATGAATTGCTACATTTTATCCGATTATCTTTTGCTTCGCAATAATGCAGTATAAACCCAGCCTGAATTTGTTTGAATATACGTAAAGTCACTCACCCACAGTTGGTCAGGATGATCAGCAGTAAAATTACGTTTTACCAAGTCATCCGCTCGTTTTTGATCATCTCGGCTACGGGTGGTTTGTTTGTTCTTACCACGCCAAACACCTTTTATACCTAGCTTTTGCATTAATCGAGCAACAGTACAGCGCGCAATAATATAGCCTTCACGTTTCAGTTTTTGCCAGACTTTACGTACACCATACCGACCTGAACTTTCCTTCCAAATTCGTTTAATCTCCTCAGCATGATGCAAGTCATGTAAATCTCGCTTTGCTCGATGTTCTGGATTTTCACAGAGATCTAGAGTCCGGTAATAGGTTGAAGGTGCGATCGGTAAAATTCTACAAATCGCCTCGACTCCGTACAGCTCTTTATTATTATGGATAAAATCCACCATTATTTGTGTGGGCGGTCGAGCTCCGCCTGGGCGAAAAAAGCGGCTGCTTTACGTAGAATTTCATTGGCGCGTTGCAGTTCTTTATTTTCGCGTTCGAGTTGTTTGATACGTTCTTGGTCTGAAAGCTGCTGTACTTTAACTGGATTTTGTTTATCTAAATATTTTTGATACCAAACACGTAGTGTTTCAGGAGTACAACCCTTGCGCAGTATACTGCTCAGGGAGCAATAGCGGTGATCGCAGCCCAATTCGATGGATAATCTTTCTCGGATTCAATCAATAATTGAACCGCTCTTTCTCTGATTTCAGGGGTATATTTTACTTTTTTCATCGGGACATTCTCTCAGAAAGCTTGGTCTCCGACAAACCCGGTACGGTTCAAAAATCTTCCATTGATTTATTTATATCTGTTAAACCAGTCGCATTATGAAATGTAATATAAGTAGAAATTTCAGTATAAATGGTCATGATCTTTTCTAAATTTGAATATCTAAGCGTCTTCATTAATCAACCTTATTGATTATTAGTTTCTTCTTTTAAAGCTCTTTGTACTGTTGCTATCCCTACTTTAAACTTTTCTGCAACACCTCTAAATGTTGAATTTTCTTCAGCCATTGCTTTTCGTATTTCAACATAGTCAACCTTCCGCTTTCTTCCCTTATATAAGCCCTTCGCTTTGGCTTTTGCAATTCCTTCCTTTTGACGCTCACGGAGGCACTGTTGCAAATAGGCTGACATGATAAGCTAAATATCGGCACTGTTGCAAATAGAGATTTGAGTCGATGAAGTTCCTTTTTAAAAGTGCTTAGAGACCGAAAACCCTGTTGATTAGACACACTTCACCTTGAGGCTGACCATAATAAAATGACGATGCTTGTCCTTTACGTAGTGCACGCATGACTTCAATACCTTTAATTGTGGCATAAGCCGTCTTCATAGATTTGAATCCTAATGTGGCCCTGATGATCCGCTTTAACTTACCATGATCACATTCAATGACATTATTTTTATACTTAATCTGCCTGTGCTCAATATCTACTGGACATTTTCCTTCTCGCTTTAACCGTGATAAAGCATGGCCATAGGTCGCTGCTTTATCTGTATTGATGACCCGTGGAATTTGCCATTTTTTCACCGTATTGAAGATTTTTCCTAAAAAACAATAGGCTGATTTACTGTTCCGTCTAGCGGAAAGGTAAAAGTCAATCGTATGACCACGTTGATCAACTGCACGATACAGGTAAGTCCATCGCCCCTTCACTTTGATATAAGTCTCATCCATATGCCATGAATGTAAATCTGTAGGATTACGCCAATACCAGCGTAAGCGTTTTTCCATTTCTGGAGCATAACGCTGAACCCAACGATAAATTGTGGTGTGGTCAACATTCACACCCCGTTCAGCGAGCATTTCTTGAAGTTCACGATAGCTGATGCCATATTTACAATACCAACGAACAGCCCAAAGAATGATTTCACCTTGAAAGTGCCGACCATGGAAGGGATTCATCTGCTGTATCTCGAAATAAATAAGATATTTAGCTTATCATGTCAGCCTATTTGCAACAGTGCCATATATTCGCCTTTTGGATGGAGAACAAGCTCTGCACCACCAAAGCCCACATTTATTACATTGCCTTACCCTGCAACGTTTAATCCATCCATTACAGCAATACTACCCGTTCACATTACTTTATCTCGGCTGATAATCAGCGCAGTAACTTTAGCCAATCTCGCTGCAATTTCCATGTCAGGAATTTGTCCACTTATTCCAATGATGATGAGAACTGCAGCATTGACTTAGATCGCCAGTGCTCAGTACTGGCCATCATGTAGCTTTTATCGCTTTAGCGCCTTAACTTATTTAAGTGGCGTAACTTGCATAACTTATGCATCCTATTTAAGTGATGTAAGTTATAGTATTCCGTGTCAGGAATCTGTCTACTTATCAGCGTCCGCGGAACTGCAGGATTTCTGCTTTGTTGTTCGCAACGAGGGCTAATTCTGGAGTTCCGTATAAGGCATAATCAATAACGACGCCTGATGCGAACATAGCGATTGGGCTGAAACGGAAGGTATCAGGAGCAATCGCTTTGGCAGAATTCCCCAAGGTGCTCACAATAAGATTCACATTGATGAAATCTGGCTTTCTACTCAGCCCATGGATATGCGAGCAGTTACTTATACTGCTCTTTCTCATGTCCTAAAAGCCTTTGACCATGTCAAATCGCAACATTGAGGTTATCTTGTTTTGGAATAAGCGTGGTCATTGTATGAAAGTGTTGATATATGATGGACTGGGTATTCAAAGCTCTACGGTTGGAACAAGCAACATTTCACTGGACTCAAACTCATCATAGTGAAACAATTACAAGCATTGATTCAGAGTTTCGCTTGATAAAGAATTTGACAATGTGCATCAAACATCATGACATCAATTCAGTCAGCCAAGCTGAATAGCCTAGATCCGTGTCTGTGCAGAAAAGGACGCCTTCATATAAAATAACTCAAATAGATAAATTACCACCACACTGCTAGAGCCTGAGCTGAATTTAAAAATATCTATAGGGTTCACCGGGGACTTACAGTAAATTTAACTTGGATAAAAAATATCCCCCTTAAAAAAGTGGGATATTTTTAATTTATTTATTTAATATTTCTTTTAATTCATCTGCACTATATGTCGATAAATTTTCTATAGCTGCTCGAACAATACTTGAACGATTTATTCTTGCATTTTGCCCTTTTACAACCAGCTCATCAATTAGTTTACTAATATCTTCATTGAGAGAAAAAGTGTAACGAATAAATTTTTTTTCACTTGATTCTAAAGCCTTTACCCTCTTTTCTGCACCAGATATAAATGCATCTAACATTTTATCTTGTTCAGTAGGTTCAGGTTTTTTGTTTAGCCCAGTTAAACCAGCCATAGTTATACTCCTAAAAACTCTCTTGCAATACTTTCAATTTCAGCTTTCGCTTTAGGATCACTATTTACTTCAAAAACCGAAAGCCCATTTTCATCTGCATCATCATAAACATTTCGATTTGTTGTGATTGAATTCAATGCATCAATACCAAATGATTTGCATGCCTCTTTTGCATCTAAAATTCTTTGAACTTGAGAAGGAAGAGTTGGACACTGAGTAATAATTGCTCTAGCTTTCAGATTTGGATTTACTGTCTTTGCTAATTTTAAAACTTGTTCCATATGATCTAAAGTTTTTAGATCTCTTCGTTTGGGTCTAAACGGCAATAACATATGTGTAGCTATAGTCATTGCTGAACGTAATGCTTCAGAATCCTGTCCACCTGCATCAATGATAATATCTTGGTATCTTTTATCTAAATCTTTTAAAACTGAACGTATATTCCCTGATGCTTGTACTGATGGAATATTATTTAATTCATCGTTTTCATCTCTTTCTTTGACCCAATCTGTTGTTGTTCCTTGAGGGTCAGCATCTAATAAGAGGACGTCTCTTTGACTTTGTTGTAAGTAAACTGCAAGATTTTGAGCTAAACAGCTTTTACCAGCACCGCCTTTTTCACCACCAACTAAGATAATCATAATTTATGTAAGTTACGTAAGTTTGTTTGTGTATAATTTAACGGTGATTTATGAAGTAATCAACTATCATGAAAAAAAAAATTAAAAAAAAAGTTATCCACAAAAGAATGGTCTTTTTGAATTTATATATATTTATTTAAATTTATTATTTATATCTCTGCTCAAAGCTTGACTAGCAAAGGGATACAGGAAGTATATGTTGACAAATTCCTACCAATAAGTTGACTTTTTCCTGTTTCTGAGTTGACATATTCCTACCAATAAGTTGACTTTTTCCTGTTTCTAAGTTGACAAATTCTGTGCATAAGTTGACAAATTCTTTTATTAAAAATACTTTCATTTGTGGACGTTAAGTAGTATTGTCAATATATCTATTTATAACATTTTCCTTAATATATCTTCCTATGAGTAACATAGTATATAAAGATAATAATTTGGTTGAAGCATCGTATTCACTAAATCTATCTGAGCAAAGGCTAATATTAATTGCGATCATTGCTGCTCGAGAAATTGAGAAAGAACTTACTTCTGATACTATACTTACGATTCATGCTTCTGAATACATGAAACAGTTTAATTTAGGACGTCAAGCATCTTATGAAGCGTTACAATCTGCATGTGATAATCTTTTTGAACGGCATTTGAATTATAAAGCAGTAGATCCTATAACTGGAAAAATAGGAATATACAAAAGTAGGTGGGTTTCAAAAGTTGGTTATGTTAAGGAAGAGGGATGCGTCCAACTAATTTTTGCACCAGATATTATCCCCTTATTTGTAAAACTTGAAGAAAAGTTCACAAGATATGAACTTAAACAAATCTCACCACTTACAAGCATTTATGCTATTCGCCTGTATGAGTTACTCATACGTTGGAGATCAACTGGTAAGTTATATATTTCTATAGATGAGCTTAGATCAAAACTCGGATTGATAGAAGATGAATATAAAAAGATGGGAGACTTTAAAAAAAGGGTTCTTACCGTAGCTTTAAATCAAATTAACAAATTTACGGATATTACTGTTTCTTATATACAAAAAAAGGAGGGAAGAAATATTTCAGAATTACATTTCATGTTTGAAGAAAAAGAACAAAATAAAACGAGTACAAGTGCTCCTTTAGAGCCAACTTATAAATTGACAGCTAAGCAATGTATATTCTTTGCTAAAAAGCTATGTGATATTACTAACTATCCAAAATTTGGTAATGATTTCGCACATCGTGGAGAGACTCTAGAAGACTTTCAGGAAAGGATATCAAGTGATCTTCTTGATAGCGATAATGTTAGAAAGTATTTTTCTTATTTGTTAGAAGTTGGTTATGCTCCTAAATACAAGAAGTAACCCTTTAGTTAATTGTCACTTTAAACAAAAGACCACGCCCTCTCATACTAAGTTTTTAATTAAGATTGCTTTCATGTGATTTTAATATGAATTAGCATAAGTTACATAACTTATGCTGGTTAAGTAACCACCTATCCTGCCTTTATAATTTATTGCTGCAGTTCTCATCATCATTGGAATAAGTGGACAAATTCCTGACATGGAAATTGCAGCGAGATTGGCTAAAGTTACTGCGCTGATTATCAGCCGAGATGTCGTTATTGATTATGCCTTATACGGA
>NZ_VPBM01000040.1:0-5890 GCF_013418745.1 Acinetobacter sp. YH12126
AAAGTCGTTTGAATGATTTCTTCTTGGTCTACGTGCCATAAAATACTCCATATATTGATGTTTATAACATCATTTGAGGAGCAGAGTATCACTTATAGGAGTTGTTCAAATTTCCGGATCCATCTCTTTTCATCCACGCATCACGAATAGCTCTGTCACTGATATTCAAACCTGAAATAGCACCATATTTAGCCCACACCTCGCTACGAATACGATCAAGTAAAACAGCTTGTTTCTCAAGCTGTTTGTACTTTTGCACATTCAAGTTTTTACAATGGTGGATGCGTGTTAATTTCACAAAGTCATGCCTAGGTTAAGGGATTGGATAATCAATAGATATGGATGCTAATATACCAAGACACTCACCTAAAATACAAAAGATAATCATTTAAATCTCTAATAAATACCCACCTTGCCACTACTGAATCGACATAGACAAAATGAGAACTTATGCAAATATTTGTCTATATTTTTAGTTATAGTTAATTACTCTCGTAAAACAGCTGACGAAGTCCGAGATAGAATCATTGCGTCAAAACAAACGTGATGCTTATGCACTTATGATGAAAATGAATTAATTATTATTTAATTAAGTTAAAAGACTGCTATATAGCGGTCTTTTTTGTTTTTGAGCTCTACAAATTTTAATGAGTACATATAGTTACTTTTATAAAAATGATAATAAAGGGTAGAGGAGGTCATCTAAGAATTTAAAGCACAAGACTTATTTAACATTGATGACAGAAAAAGTGAGTTGTTGGGAACTTAAAGAAGAGGTGGTACTTATAATGGTTACTAAAATACAAATACTTAAAATATTAAATATATAAAACAATATATTACAAATATATATGATGCGTAGTGTACGCATCATACATAAAGCGTTCTATTTTGATATAATTGATCCAATCAACCCATTGTTAGGTTTCATTTAAATTCCATGAGTCTTACTGAAATTAAAGTTCGCCAAGCTCATTGTAAGGAAAAAACCAGTTTTTTATCCGATGAAGATGGGCTTAGCCTGAAGATTGAGCCGAGTGGAAGAAAATCTTGGTGCTATCGCTATACAGATCCACAAACTAAAAAACGTCGACGCATTCAGTTAGGTCGTTATCCTGATTTATCGCTGAAAAAGGCACGACAAGTCAGAGATGACTTTAAAGACAATGATTTCTGTTTTGAACAAGATACTGCCTCTAATGTCATCACCTTTGGTAAGGTCGGGGAGGAGTGGTTACAGTTCAAACTGAAAAATGCCTTCAACGATCTACCCCGCTGTGGTGTACTACAGTTAGCAGAAAGATGCTTACAGCAAGATATTTATCCAGACCTTCAGGATCTACCTTTTCAAAACATCAAGCGTTATGACCTGGTTTCAGTAATCAAAAAAATAGAGGGACGCCAAGTAAAAGAACCTGTCAAGAAAGCTTGTAGTTATTTGAACCAAATTTATGACTACGCTGTAGCGATGGGTTATTGTGAATTCAACATCGCGCATGGTTTAAATAAAATCGCCATTAACAGTAAAATCAAGAAAAATTATCCGTATTTGAAAGCGGAGGATATATCTGATTTTAAGTATAAATTACAAAAATTGGATGCCCATCCGATTATTAAAAAAGCACTGCTGTTCAAATTACATACTGGCGTGCGAGGGGCTGAATTGTTATTGGCTGAGCCTCATCATTTTGATTTAAATGAAAAAGTCTGGAAAATACCTGCCTTGCATATTAAACAGTTTCGACGAAAAGTCATATTAGGCCATGAGATTCCCGACTTCTTAGTTCCACTTTCAGATCAGGCTTTAGATATTTTAAAAGACGTCATGCAATGGTCATACGGTGAAAAGTACATTTTTGCTAGCCCACGGAAACATAATCAACCGATTCATTTTAATACATTAAATATGGCTATACGTAAGATGGGCTATGGAAAACATCAATTATCCTCTCATGGACTACGTTCCACTTTTAGTACCATTTTGAATGACTCAGGTTTGTTCCAGGATAACTGGATTGAGGCACAACTTTCACATATTGATAAGAACCGTACCCGTGCCAGCTATAATCACGCTGACTATTTAGCCCAGCGGACTGAAATGATGCAGTGGTGGGGTGATTATTTAAGTACTGCTAAGTGAAAATCGTACTTTTATACATAGACTTAAAACATTATGGGGTTTCAAATGGATAGTAAACAATATACTTGCCGTGTTACATGGTCAGCAGAATATAATGAGTATGTTGGGTTGTTCGAACCACAAGCACTAGCCATTTGTTGTAATTCAGCTTTAAGCGCCCTTAATTCTTTCATGCGTTTATTCACTAGTGCAAGTTGCTGATCAATTAATGCATTAACGCTAGAGCAGCTTTCTTCTGGCTTATTTTTTAATTCGATAAGACGTTTAATATCATTGAGTGATATATCTAGGCTGCGACAATGCTTTACGAATTCCAATTGTTTAAGTGCTTTGCTATCATACAGCCTGAAATTACCTTCTGAACGATTTGGATTTAACAGTAATCCTTCTCTTTCATAATATCTAATCGTTTGTATTGAACAGCCCGATTTTTTTGACAATTCGCCTATTTTCATCAATTTCCCCCAGACATTTGACTCTATAGTTACTATAGAGTCTATAGTATAAGTATGCAACGAAAAGGATATATAAAAAATGACTGAGAAATATTTAAACAATACGAATATCGTTAATTTTGAACACAAAGATATCCAATCCTTGATCGATCAACGTAGGTGGAAAAACTTGGATAACTTCAACAAAATTGGTGCCGCTTATCAGTTTGTAAAAGATGAGATTTTCTTTGGTTATAATGAAAGCGATGATATTGCAGCAAGCGATGTGCTAGCAGATGGTTATGGACAATGTAATACTAAGGGTAATCTGTTAATGGCACTATTGCGTGGACTAGGCATTCAATGCCGATTTCATGGGTTTACCATAGACCAGCAACTACAAAAAGGTGCTATCCCAAGCTATGTATTTTGGTTAGCACCTAAATACATCATTCATAGTTGGGTAGAAGTTTACTTTGAAGGGCGTTGGATAAACTTAGAGGGCTTTATATTGGATGAGCAATACTTAAGCTCTCTACAGGAGAAATTTGACCAAGTAAAAGATGATTTTTGTGGTTATGGTGTTGCAACAAAGTGCTTTTCATCACCAGATACAGATTGGCGTGGAGAAAATACCTATATTCAAAAAGAAGGTATTCATGATGACTTTGGGCTTTATGATTCCCCTGATGAGTTCTATCTCGAAAAAGGGACTAACTTGTCGGGGTTCAAACGCTGGATATATCAACGCTTGATACGTCACTTGATTAATATGAATGTATCAAAACTAAGAAATAGAAAAGTACTAGAGGTACAAAATGCACAACCATAATCATAGTCATCAACATGGTAAAGATGACCGTATTGGTTGGGCATTTTTCCTTAATGTGACATTCACTATTATCGAATTTATAGGTGGTTGGCTCACTAACAGTACGGCGATAATGGCAGATGCAGTTCACGATCTTGGTGATAGTCTTTCAATAGGTTTTGCGTGGATTTTAAGTCGTTTTTCAGATAAAGAAGCATCAGATAAGTTTAGTTATGGTTATCGTAGACTTACTCTCTTTGGCGCATTGATAAACAGTATTGTTTTAATCATTGGCTCAATTTGGATTTTATTTGAAGCAATTCCAAAGCTGTCCAATCCTGAAATGCCTGTAGTCGAGGGGATGTTAGGGCTAGCGATACTCGGCGTTGCCGTTAACGGATATGCTGTATTAAAATTAAAAGCGGGTGAAACATTAAATGAGAAAGTGCTGACATGGCACCTTCTTGAAGATGTACTTGGATGGGTTGCCGTTCTTATAGTCTCTATCGTACTGTTGTTCGCTGAACTGCCGATATTAGATCCCCTTTTATCAATAGGGTTCACGCTGTTCATCTTGTTTAATGTTTTCAAAAACCTGAAATCAACACTCGTTTTATTTCTTCAAGCTGCACCCGATAAAGAGACTCAAAAGCGTATTAAACTATCACTAATGGAATTTCCTGAAGTTAATGGTATCCACCACATGCACTTTTGGTCACTAGATGGTGAAAGTCACGTTTTAACAGCGCACCTTGAGCTGAGTGACAACTTTGACGTTAAAGAATTAATTAGGCTTAAACAAGAAGTTGCAGCTAAATTATCTTCCTATCATTTATCGCATACAACGATAGAGTTTGAGTTTTTAAATGAAAATTGTCGGGATGAAGCGCAGTAAGCTTTATCAATAAAATGTTGGGCATACAATATTAAAAGCAGCTTAATTAGGCATAACCTAGTAATTAAGCTGCTTTTTTTGATTTTAAATTTCGTCGGATTGCTGTTTGCTACTCTCAGAGCCATGCGCCCATTGATATAAAATAGGCAATACAAACAAAGTTAAAATTGTAGAAGATACAATACCGCCGATAACAACTGTTGCTAGTGGTCGTTGTACTTCTGCACCAATTCCAGTGTTTAACGCCATTGGAATAAAACCTAAACTTGCGACCAGTGCCGTCATTAAAATAGGTCTTAAACGAATGATGTGCTGAGTTTCCATCATTGTCTTGGCTTGATGCGGATCAGTCTAAAGCATTCTCAGGAATAGAGGAGCTCGTTGCTGATGTTGTCGCTGATATGATTAGCAATAATGAAAAAGTTCCTACACCACTCTCCGGGAAAATATAGTAGGCAGTTTGTTGTCCTTGTTCTCAGTGGTTCAACAAAAACTAGCCCTCGAAGCCGCAGAACGTGGCGTGGACATAAATTGTTTAGTATCAGTAAAAAGAGCGATGTAATTTTAGTACGAGTGAGTGATAGAGCAGGAACCTATGCTTCATATATTCAGTAAATGGTATGTTTTTGAATTAATAGGTATTTTTAAATAAAGCTTTCTTTGATTTAGTGCTTTTTATTTAATAAATTAATTTTAAAAACAACTTAGGCTAATTGATAAACACTATCTGGAAAGATTAAAAGAAAATATTTTTTAATTTCTGCTAATTCATTTAAGGCAGGTTCCCTTTCAAGCAGTTGAAATGTCCAAATAAGTACAGCCTGATGATTATCATAGCAAGTATTTACTCCAAGAAAATTAGCCATTCCATAACTTCTATTGATGTTCATTTCTTTAATTAATTGATTTCCTAAGTCACGAGCTTGCTGGCTGATCAATAACTCATTTGGTAACACGGCGGTCATCTCCACAAAATAATCTAATGCAGGTTCAATCCTTATATTTAAAAAGTTATAATTTAGTTGAAATGGATAAAATATACTTTCTATAAGTTGTAATAACCTGCTGTAGGTTAATTTTAGCAAAGTATTACTCAGTCAACAACTTCAAATAACCCACAGCAAGTTATTTTTTGTAAATTAATTTAAATATGATTACTTGTAAGTTATCTAGCCTCATGGGCGATAGAAAAATTTTAAAATTAAGTGAAGTGGTGCATGCAACAGGTATCAATCGCAACACGCTCACAAGTATGTATTATGACCGTGCTGTACGTATTGAATTACCAGTCGCCGATAAGTTGTGTAAGTACTTTAACTGTACGATGAATGATTTGTTTGAGTTTAAGGAAGAAGTTGAAGAAAAAGATTAACTTAATACTTCGTTTGATAAGTTTTTCGAAGAAAAAGACTAGCCAATACTTAGTTTGATAAGTTTTTCTCTGCAGATCTAATATTGAATTTTATAAAATATCATTACAAACAGAGGTGGTTCCACTTGTTTGAACAACTAAAAGCGTATTTATAAGTGATATTCCGCTCTAGTTAAGCCACCTTGTTTTGTTGGGGTAGCTGATCATAGTAAAACTCATTTGGTGTCATTTTGTCTAG
>NZ_VPBM01000041.1:0-5032 GCF_013418745.1 Acinetobacter sp. YH12126
TCTTGGAATAAGAGAATGGGAGTGCATGAGCTGTGGTACAGCTCATGATCGAGATATAAACTCAGCTCTAAACATTCTTGCGCTTGGGCATAAGCGTCTAGCTGTAGGAATCACCCTCTTTTAAGGGTGTGAGGATGTCAACTCTATCTAGCGTCTTGTGAATACGACGTACATATGGCGGATACGCCGAAAATTCATTTTTAAAATTAATATTACAGTGCTCGTCATTGGGCTGAAGTGTCTCTCCCTATTTGTCATTTCAAGCTCGACAGCACACTTTTGATATGTAGATAACAATGCAAAACGTACAAACCACAAAATTAAGTCGTGCCACCTTAATGTTTCCCTTGGCACTGGTTTTATTTGAATTTTCTGTCTATATCGGCAACGACTTAGTCCAACCCGCCATGCTTGCGATTACCCAAGAGTTTGGTGTGAGTAGTGCATGGGCACCCTCGTCGATGTCCTTTTACTTATTGGGCGGTGCCTGTGTCGCTGCAATATTAGGACCCTTGTCAGATCGATTAGGCCGAAAAAAAGTCCTGTTGGGTGGTGTGGCATTCTTTAGCTTATGCTGTTTAGCGATATTGCTCACGCATAATATCGAAAGCTTTTTAACATTGCGTTTTTTACAAGGTTTTGGATTATCGGTCATTTCAGCCGTGGGCTATGCCGCTGTACAGGAAACTTTTGAAGAGCGAGATGCCATCAAAGTCATGGCGATCATGGCGAATATTTCACTACTAGCGCCACTGATCGGCCCTGTCCTCGGTGCCTTTATGATTGATCACGTGTCATGGCATTGGGGTTTTATAGGAATCGCATTTCTATCTTTTCTGAGTTGGTTTGGTTTAAAGGCCAAGATGCCGACTCAGCACATCAGTATTCCAAAGCAACCGGTGGGTTATATTATCGATGACTTTAAACAGGTGTTAAAAAACAAACGCTTTTTGGCGCTGACACTGGGTCTACCGATGGTGGCTATGCCACTGATGCTCTGGATTGCGCTATCTCCGGTCATATTGGTGGAGCAGCTAGGACTGAGTAGCATGCAATACGGCATGGCACAGTTTCCCGTTTTGGGTGGTCTGATCCTCGGTAATATTGTCCTGATTAAAATCATCGATAAATTGCCTCTAGGTCAGTCTGTGATGATCGGGCTACCGCTGATGTTACTCGGGACGAGCCTCGTGGTGATTGGGACGATGACTGAAAGTTATTTTCTGACCTTTCTCATTCTCGGCATGAGTTTGGTCAGTTTTGGTGAAGGGATTAGCTTTTCTGTGCTCTATCGTTTTGCCTTAATGTCGTCTGAAATGTCGAAGGGCACAGTGGCTGCGGCAGTGTCTGTGATCATGATGCTGACGTTCTTTGCCGTGATTGAAATCGTGCGCGTGCTGTATGAAAACTTTGGCCTTTGGGCCTATAGTTTGGCAGGCTTTACCCTCATTATCTTGTGGTTCAGCCTACCACGCTTGGTGGTGCGAGATATTATGCGACAACGTAAATTGACGGGTGAATTTTAAATTCGAATTCATGCCATCATAGAAAAGCCCAATGCTGCGTAGAACAACATTGGGCTTTGTTATTTACAGCATAAGGTCTTAATTTGATGTTGCCGGTTGTTCTGCATTTTTTAATTTGTGATCGAAAATGAACGGGCCAAAAGGCAAAATCGATGCAATTAGGCCCATTAGAAATACGCTGAGCGACCATTTTTGCTTTTCACAGACCACAAATAGCACCACCAAGAAGGCAATAAACAAGACGCCATGTCCCATACCGACGTACTTGACCAATATTGGATTATCCATCAGGTACTTCATTGGCATAGCAATGAACAACAATAATAAAAAGGAGATGCCTTCGAGTAGGCCCACAAAGCGTAAGGTCTTGATATTCATGCGAAGTCTAAATTCAAAGTGATTTCAGCCTTGAGTCTACCTGAAAGCACTGCAGGAACGAAGCATTCCCGTTGAAATAATTGATCCGCATATTGAATCTAAGTTGATGTTTTTAAAGTTAATTCTGAGTCGTCTGCTCGGATTAACCTTCTAGATCCGTTAAGGCATCTTCAATCGAACCCTGATCAAATTCATAGTTACAGCCGAGTAAAATCATCGGGCTTTTTCCGGTCATTTCAGACAGGCTTAGTTTGTGATTGATGGCATGTAGATCATCTGTTTCGGCTTCCGTACGTAGGATTTTTTCACCACGGAAAAATGGCATATCGGCAAACATCGGATGTTGTTCAATACCATATTTTTGGGCAAGTTCTTTCACATCGGCTTGGCGATAGATCGCGAATACTGCATTGGAAGACAGGCCAATTTCTTGGGTCGGCATGCCAAAAAATTCAACAGCTTGCGTATTTTTATAGATATTAATAAACGGTTGATGTGGGTCATCATGGCGTTTCCAGCCCAATTGCCCCAGAGCCTTTTCATAGTCGAGCAAAGTGTCATGGTAGGTGTCGTAATCGGCCTGACATTCCAAAATACGCTTTAAATCTTGTGCTGTTGGTGCTGCAAAAACAGAAGACGCAGCTAAAAAAGAGTTCGCCACAATCGTAGGTAATATGAGGCGTCTAAAACCTAAACTAAGCATTTTCATTATAAGTCTCAAATGATTTTATTTTATTTCTGCCTGAATCAGCTGTGTTCGAAGCTGAATCAGTTCGGCTAATGTTTCTAATAATAAACTGATCTGCTTGAGCACCAGTTGCAGGTGATTAGACCGCATTTCTTCAGTGCTGAGTGTTTGAATTTCGAAAAGTTTTTGCTGAATTTTCTCAGGGTTGAGCGGTTTTTGCTGAATTAAGACCTCGTCTAGGGTGCTTTGACACCATTGCAGCAGTTCAAGGACTTGTTGGTCTTGTACCTGTTCACGGTGGCTCCCCAGTGCAGAAATATAACTGAGCTGACTATGGCTATAGACCAAATAGCGAAAAGCATGTTGAATCAAAGTTTGGTCGGGTTCAGGCTCGGTACTTAAACTTGAAATCATGCTCGACAACTCAGTTTGAGCATTATGGGCTGAACGACGGGCACGCCGATAAGCAATGCTATTGGTTTTCCCATGGAGATATTGCTCAACTACGGCATCAAAATAATGCAGGGTCGCAGCAGAGCTTTTTTGAATGGTCTTGGAAATATTGCGAAAGTCCCAATCTGGCCAGATGACATTGACTGCGAACCATGCAATAAAACAGCCGAGTAGGGTATCAACGATACGCGGTAAAATAACCGCATAACCTGCGCCTTTTAAATTAAAAATCAGCAAGACCATTAAGGTTGCCATGAGGGTCGCCATGGCATATTTTTTGGCACTCAGATAGAAAAAGCATACGCCAAAAATAATCGTTAGCAGCAATTGACCTTCGACACTCGGCACAAAATACAAAATAGGAATGCCAAGTAAGACCCCTAATATGGTTCCTAAAGTCCGCATTTTTAAACGACTTTTGGTCGCAAAATAACGCATCTGACAGACAAATAAACTGGTCAATAAAATCCAGTAGCCGTTTTTGGCAAAGGGCAAGAGGGAAATGGCATAGCCCATCGCAAAGACAAAGGCGATGCGAACGGCATGGCGAAATAAGGCAGACTCAGGGTTTAAATGCTGTTTCAGTTTGAGCCATAAATCGTGCCAGCCATGAATATCGTCATCGAGTAAATTGAGGTTATCAATATGCTGCTGATAAGCCTGTTGCTGTGAATGATCTAAATCCTGCACATGCGAAAAACGTTCTTGCACACTGTCCAAATTACACAAGATCAGCTGTAGGTTTTTCACTTCTATATTTTGCGGATTGTTGGTCATCCACTCCAGCAAAGAGGCATGCAAATGTGCCAGTGCTTGCGCAGTAATGGGATCAGGCTGATAGGGCTGCCGATGCAAAATACAGTAGGCCAACTGTTGGCAAGCCTGCGCCTGTAATCGAATATTTTTTTGAAAACGGAAAATTAAATCGGTACGGCTAAAATTTTGATGAATTTGTTCATAATGTAAATAATTCGCACTGGCCTGTTCGTGAATATCTTGTGCCAAGAAATATAAATTCAGCCAGTAGATGGTATTTTTATTTGCTCTTGAGGCTTTTAAACGGGTGAGTAAAGAAGCTTTGGTGGTGTTTAAACTCGGGATGACATCACTGTTTTTGAGTGATAATTCATACAGTAAATGTTCCACATTGTTGACATTATCTGGGTCAAATAAGCGTGCTTTTGCATTCAGTACTTCGGCGATTTGTAAAAAACAACGCGAGAGATTGTCTTGTACGGGTAGGGTGGGTTTAATCAAGCAAAAGAGAATCGAGGTCAAGCCATACCATAAGGCGCCTAGAACAAAGCAACTGGGTTGAAAATACCAGGTGTCATATTCACCCAAGCCAAACATGGTGTAAATCGACAGTAAAATCGTGCCAAAAGAAATCGTGGCATAGCGTTGCCCCAAAGCCCCCAATAAAATAAATCCTGCACTGGACAGTGAAAGATACAAGATAAACAGCAGCTTATAGGGATAGAGAAAATCTAAAATACTACTGACACTAAAGAAGAGTACGCAGACATAGAGCAAATTACGCAGTCGGATGCTGAGTCGGTCATCAAAGTCGGTGAGTGCAGTGGCAATCGCACCTAAGGTGACGGGAACAATAAAACTATGAAAACCGAGAAAATATAATCCGAGCGTGGTGCCACTCAAAACAATACAAATTTGCAGGCAATACATAATGATTGCACTGGATTGAAACTGTTGAAACCAAGAGAGTCGCGTGTTCACAGAGTTATGAAGTATTCGAATGATTTTGTAAATTAGACTGAGCTTTTTTCTGTGAACTGTCAATTTTTATCAAATGGAGCGTAAAACTCTGTCCTTCAGGTCAGAGATATAAGCGACACGACATGAAGTGTCGTTTGATTTAACTAAGGACTATTTTCCTTGAGTTTTGATTGTTAATATAAGTACATGAAAACCCTTAAATTACGTATAAAAGACAAACATTGCAAGGTGTTAGACCAACTAGCATCAG
>NZ_VPBM01000042.1:0-4295 GCF_013418745.1 Acinetobacter sp. YH12126
GTAAATTTTCAGCGTTGCTGGCTCCCCGTCAGCCGGATTGGGTTGCATCGCAGGGGTGTCGAAAGAGTCAACTGCGGTCCAAAGCTGTTGGACTTGGGTGAAAAGGGCGTTTATTCTTCCTATACGTCGATCGATTGAATGAAGGACATATACAATCATTTCTCCGACATTTGGTTATGGAGCGAAAAGTTTCAATATCTTATCAAAACCAGGCAATCAATGCGATTAAGTTTTATTACGAACGTGTTTTGGGTGGACAACGGAAAACATATTTCATCGAAAGACCAAAAAAAGAAAAAACACTTCCTGTTGTGATGAGTGAAGAAGAAACCATTCGGGTACTACGCGCTATTGAAAACGTGAAACACAAGGCTATTCTGATGACTATTTATTCGGCAGGTTTGCGCATTTCTGAATGTATAAACCTGAAAATAAAAGACATTGACTCCAAGCGCATGCAAATTCGTATAGAACAGTCAAAAGGAAAAAGAGATCGTTATACCATTTTATCTGAGAAAACATTAATTATTTTAAGAACATACTTTATGGAATATAAACCAAAAGATTATTTATTTGAAGGTCAAAAAGGTGGCGCATACTCAAGCCGAAGTATTCAAAACATTTTTAAAGCAGCTGTTTTAAAAGCAAAGATTCAAAAGGAAGTTACTGTACATACCTTACGACATAGCTTTGCAACGCATTTGCTTGAGAATGGTACGAGTTTACGTTATATTCAATCGTTGTTAGGTCATTCAAGCAGTAAAACAACTGAGGTTTATACACATATTACCACCAAGGGAATGGAACAATTAAAAAGTCCGATGGATTTGTTAGATATATAGAAAGGATTTGTATATTTGAGCAAAACTTAACAAAAAGCACTATGAATATAAATCCTTTTGAGAGAGTAGAAACGAACGGTAAACGGTTGAAAACGGATTTGTCACTGATAATGAAAGGTTTAGCAAAATAAGATATAGTGGATATATACGCCATTTGGCGTATAGCCACTTGTTATGTGCCATTTTTGAATGACAATGCGAATAGATACAGACAAACAAATGAATTTACTTAGTGATAAGAACGTTGCAATAATTGGTGGTGGACCCGTTGGACTGACTATGGCAAAATTATTACAGCAAAACGGCATAGACGTTTCAGTTTACGAAAGAGACAACGACCGAGAGGCAAGAATTTTTGGTGGAACCCTTGACCTACACAAAGGTTCAGGTCAGGAAGCAATGAAAAAAGCGGGATTGTTACAAACTTATTATGACTTAGCCTTACCAATGGGTGTAAATATTGCTGATGAAAAAGGCAATATTTTATCCACAAAAAATGTAAAGCCCGAAAATCGATTTGACAATCCTGAAATAAACAGAAATGACTTAAGGGCTATCTTGTTGAATAGTTTAGAAAACGACACGGTTATTTGGGATAGAAAACTTGTTATGCTTGAACCTGGTAAGAAGAAGTGGACACTAACTTTTGAGAATAAACCGAGTGAAACAGCAGATTTGGTTATTCTTGCCAATGGTGGAATGTCGAAAATAAGGAGCTTTGTTACCGACACGCAAGTTGAAGAAACCGGTACTTTCAACATCCAAGCTGATATTCTTCAACCGGAAATAAACTGTCCCGGATTTTTTCAGCTATGCAACGGCAACCGATTAATGGCGGGACATCAGGGCATTTTATTGTTTGCCAATCCCAATAATAATGGTGCATTGTATTTAGGAATTAGTTTTAAAACGCCCGATGAATGGAAAAATAAAATTCCCTTAGATTTTCAGGACAGAAACAGCGTTGCCGATTTTTTATTGAAAAGATTTTCCAAATGGAGTGAAGTTTACAAACAATTAATACGTTCGGTATCAACATTTCAATGCTTGCCCACAAGGAAATTTCCTTTGAACAATGATTGGAAAAGTAACCGTCCATTACCCATAACAATGATTGGCGATGCTGCTCATTTGATGTCGCCTTTTGCAGGACAGGGTGTAAATACGGGATTATTGGATGCTTTGATATTGTCTGAAAACCTTACAAACGGAGAATTTACAAGTATTGAAAATGCCATCGAAAACTACGAACAACAAATGTTTGTTTATGCAAAAGATACGCAGGACGAATCGACAGAAAACGAAACCGAAATGTTTAGTCCCAATTTTTCGTTTCAAAAATTATTGAATCTATAAACAGTAAGAAAAAACGGCTACTAACAAGCAGTTTTGCAATAGTGGGGCAGAAGTGCAAAATTGAACTTGTGTGCTTCTATCAACTTTTGTACATTAGCTGCCAGTTTAAGATGGGTGCATTTGAGTATGCCCAAAGGAGCCCGCAAGTATGCGCAGGACGAAGCCAGTAGCCGCGCCGATGGTGGCGCGGGTCTATCTGCGCGTCAGCACCGACGCGCAGGACTTGGAACGCCAAGAGGCGATCACTACGGCCGCGAAGGCCGCCGGCTACTACGTCGCCGGCATCTACCGTGAGAAGGCATCCGGCGCACGCGCCGACCGGCCTGAGCTGCTGCGCATGATCGGCGACCTACAGCCCGGCGAGGTGGTCATTGCCGAGAAGATCGACCGCATCAGCCGCCTACCTTTGCCCGAGGCCGAGCGCCTGGTGGCCTCGATACAGGCCAAAGGCGCACGCCTGGCCGTCCCTGGCGTGGTCGATCTATCCGACCTGGCGGCCGAGGCCCAGGGCGTCGCCAAGATCGTGCTGGAAGCCGTGCAGATCATGCTTTTTCGCCTGGCCTTGCAGATGGCCCGCGACGACTACGAGGACAGGCGCGAACGCCAGCGCCAAGGCATTGAGTTGGCCCGCCAGGCCGGGCGGTACAAGGGCCGCCGTGCTGATCCGAAGCGCCGCGCCCAAGTTGTCGCGCTGCGCAAGTCCGGCTACAGCATCAACAAGACCGCCGAGCTGGCCGGGTACAGTGCGGCCCAGGTGAAACGGATATGGGCCGAGGTCAGCCAGGCCGAAGCGAAGCAGCACGGCGCGTTCGTGGAGGACGCATTGACGGAAGCCGATGCCCTGGCCGCTGTCGGCCAGGATGAGCGCCAGGAGGAAAGGGCATGAAGAAGCCGAACCAAGACGACGAGCCGTTTTTCATCACCGAGGAGATTGCGGCCGAAATGATCGCCGGCGGCTATGAGTTCGAGCTGCCGCCCATTCCTTGCACCATCCGCCTACGCGACGTGCTGGAGCGCATGACCGATGCTGAGCTAGCATTGCAGCCGGGCGAGATCGCCGACCAGGAGCGTGAACGCTGCCGGCGCAAGCCGTGTTCAACCTCATGATCTGGTCATGGTATTTTTCATGGCACTGAGCCTGATAGTTCTTGCAAATTGTTGTCACTAAAGGGTTTTGTGTGCTTGTTTACAATCGAGTGGGAGTGACGGGCACTGGCTGGCAATGTCTAGCAACGGCAGGCATTTCGGCTGAGGGTAAAAGAACTTTCCGCTAAGCGATAGACTGTATGTAAACACAGTATTGCAAGGACGCGGAACATGCCTCATGTGGCGGCCAGCCGGGATCGGGATACTGGTCGTTACCAGAGCCACCGACCCGAGCAAACCCTTCTCTATCAGATCGTTGACGAGTATTACCCGGCATTCGCTGCGCTTATGGCAGAGCAGGGAAAGGAATTGCCGGGCTATGTGCAACGGGAATTTGAAGAATTTCTCCAATGCGGGCGGCTGGAGCATGGCTTTCTACGGGTTCGCTGCGAGTCTTGCCACGCCGAGCACCTGGTCGCTTTCAGCTGTAAGCGTCGCGGTTTCTGCCCGAGCTGTGGGGCGCGGCGGATGGCCGAAAGTGCCGCCTTGCTGGTTGATGAAGTACTGCCTGAACAACCCATGCGTCAGTGGGTGTTGAGCTTCCCGTTTCAGCTGCGTTTCCTGTTTGCCAGCCGGCCCGAGATCATGGGGTGGGTGCTGGGCATCGTTTACCGCGTCATTGCCACGCACCTGGTCAAGAAAGCGGGCCATACCCACCAAGTGGCCAAGACGGGCGCGGTCACCCTGATCCAGCGTTTTGGATCGGCGCTCAATCTGAATGTTCACTTCCACATGCTGTTTCTCGACGGTGTGTATGTCGAGCAATCCCACGGCTCAGCGCGTTTCCGCTGGGTCAAGGCGCCGACCAGCCCAGAGCTCACCCAGCTGACGCACACCATCGCCCACCGGGTGGGTCGCTATCTGGAACGGCAAGGCCTGCTGGAACGGGATGTCGAAAACAGCTATCTGGCCTCGGATGCGGTGGATGACGACCCGATGACACCCCTGCTG